>JARZZM010000011.1 GCA_030130125.1 Thermoproteota archaeon | reverse complement strand
TAACTTGAGCCACCTCCTGTAAACGAGCACATCAACCTCACTGCCAGCCTCATATCCCTCCACATCCTCTGGGACCACCACGAATCCATCGGCTTGGGTAAGCGAGGAAATTATTCCCGAGCCACCGACCCTCACGGGCGTAGCTAGTAAGGCATCACTCTCCCGCCTGAGCTTGACCCTCACGTAATGTCTGACGCCAGGTCTCGAAGCTATCCTCCTGTCCAGACGAGCCCTAACCCTCGGCCACTGGAGAACCCCTTCCACACCTGAAAGCCTCGCCAATACCGGGAGGAGCACCTCCATGGCCGCGACCATGGCCGCAACAGGGCTCCCCGGAAGCCCTACCAACGGGGTTCCGTCGATCATAGCTAGGAGAGTGGGCTTTCCCGGCATTATGCTCAATCCGTGGAACACTATCTCCCCACCCAAGGACCCCACGATCTTGGGGACTAGATCCCTCTCTCCGACGCTTGTACCGGCTATCGTGACTATTAGATCTCCATCCATTCCCCTCTCTACCATTTCCCTTAGCTCCCCTTCATCGTCCTTAGCTATACCCAAGTATCGAGGAACGGCTAGATCCGAGATCATAGACTCTAGGGCATACCTGTTGGAGTTGACTATTCTACCCTTACCGAGAGGGGATCCAAGCTCCACAAGCTCGCTTCCCGTACTGATTATCGAGACCGTGGGCTTCTTGAACACCCTCACTTCGGTAATGTTCAGGGAGGCCAAGAGGAGCATCTCGAACGGACCTATGACCGTGCCCCTCCTCAGAACGGTATCTCCCCTCGACACATCGCTGCCCTTCCTGTCGACGTTCGCACCGGGGGGAACCTGCCTTATTATCTCGACATGATCCCCCGATCCCTTCGAGAACTCAAGCGGTACTACGGCATCAGCCCCATTAGGTAGGTACGAGCCAGTGGCTATTTCCACTGCCTCTCCCTCTCTTATACTCACTTCCGACTCGTCTCCGGGCCCGAGCCTCCCAACAACCTTCAGCACAACCGGATTGGATGCCGTCGCGCCGAAAGTGTCGGATGATCTGACCGCGTATCCATCGAAAGCGGCCCTATGGAAGGGGGGAATGTCAATGGGAGAGATCACATCTTCTGCTAGAACCCGATTCCCTGCCTCATTCAGAGCGACCTCCTCGGGTGAGGTTGGGTGAAGGTAGTTTAGATAGGTAGCAAGCGCCTGCCCCACGGGAGTTAGCCTCTTGAAGATGCGGGTCATCGGGGGGAAGGGTGTGTAATCTATAAATTAGCTTTCGCCCACATCCGGGAGGATGCACTTTGGCGGAGGATAAGGAGGCGCCGCTGCAGGAACACATCATCGAGCTGCTTGAGAGATTGAGGAGGGTGTTAATAGCCCTCATAGTAACCTCGGGTATCGTAGTCGTTATCCCCTCTCAGCTGGTGGAGTGGAAGTGGGATGGGTACACTCCTCTAGTGTTCTACGTAATGAAGAAAATGCAGGAGGATCTCACCAACGTCCATAACCCAGTAGTGGAGCCTATAGCCTCCTTTTTCGGTATAAAGGAGCTTCCTGTTGAACTCATAGCCCATAGCTGGCTTGATTCCATAGAGGTAATTCTCCAGCTCTCCCTCCTGATGGGTTTAGTTATGGCATCTCCTTACGTGGCTAAGCAGATATACGAGTACTTGGAGCCGGCCCTCGAAGAGAGAGAAAAGAAGGTGCTCGTTCCGTTTTCACTCCTCTTCTTCCTGCTGTTCGCTTTGGGTGTCGTGTACGCGTATTTCGTCATCCTCCCATTGACGTTCTTCTTCCTCTCTTGGCTTTACCTCTTGGGCGGGGTTAAGCTCATATTCTCCGTCAAGGAATTCTACTCATTCGCCATAGTGGGGATGCTCACTACCGGGCTATCGTTTACCTTCCCTCTAGTGGTCGCCTTGGCATCTTACTTGGACATAATAACCCCAGACACCCTGAAGAAGAACTGGAGGTACGTGGTGTTCGTGATAATGGTTGTGACCGCCGTAATAACTCCAGATCCCACCCCAGTCTCCATGATAGCGCTGGCTATCCCGTTCCTAGCGCTATACGTGCTCTCCTATCTACTGGCCAAGAAAATGCACAGGAAAAGCTGAAAGTTGAGAAATGCAGCGAAAAGGTGGATGAGGGGTTACTCCTCCGACCCCTTCTTCTTAGCTGCTAGGGCCTTTATCTCCTCCATTAGCTCCTCGTCAGTCTTGCCAGCTACTTCTATCCCTAGGCTCAAGGCAAGCTCTCTGATCTCACTGCTGCTCTTCTTGGTCTTCTCCTCCTTCTCCTCCTTGGAGGTCACTCCGCTGCTGGCCTTCCTGAATTCGTTTATGGCCTCTCCCATGGATCTAGCCAGCTCCGGGAGCCTTCTGGGCCCGAAGAGAAGTAGAGCGATCACTATTATTATCAGGAGCTCAGTCCACCCTATCGGCCCGAACTGCATTAGCTTAAGGGTCAAGCCCGCCATTCCAGAGAGCAAAGCATCACCCGAACCATACCCCACATGACACATATATCTCTTTTTCCCCAGTGGAATGGTCGTCACGGTTCCTAAGCGTCCTCATGGACAAAGGCCTATATACAGTCAAACTTTTTGTATGCTTCCTCGTGTGGAAGAGATGCGTATAATCCTGATGGGTATGGGAGTCGTGGGACAAGCATTCTTAGAGCTGCTTGAGCTTGAAAAGGCGGATCTCTACCGGAAATACGGCCTCCATCCTATGGTGGTGGCAGCGGCGGACTCCAAGTCGATGGTATACAATCCTAGGGGGTTGGATGTGCGGAGGCTCTTGAATCATAAGAGGTCCAAAGGAACTCTGCACGGCTTTCCCTATGAGGTTCGAGGTATGGACTTGGTGAGGGAGGTGGAAGCGGAGGTCGTCATCGATGTCACACCATCCAACTTCAGGACAGGAGAACCAGGGATCTCACACCTCAGGGCGGCACTGCAGACCGATAAACACGTTATAACAGCAAACAAGGGCCCTCTAGCCCTAGAAATGCCCGCACTAGTGGAGATGTTTCAACACAAGGGTCTCAGACTTCTCTTCAGCGGGACGGTTGGGGGAGGTACGCCCTTCCTCAGATTCGTTGGGAAGTGCCTGTCCGGTGAGAAGATAGTATCGATAAGGGGAGTGATCAACGGAACCACGAACTACATACTCAACCGGATGGAGGACGGAATATCGTTCCGAGAGGCGCTGAGAGAGGCTCAAGAGAAGGGATACGCCGAGGCAGATCCGAGTAACGATGTGGATGGGTGGGATTCCGCCGCCAAACTAGTTATACTCTCGAACTGGGCCATGGATCTAGGCGTGACGTTGAAGGATGTGTCCGTCCGTGGCATCAGGGATGTGGAGATAACGGAGGATATGCTCTCCAGAGGAAAGACCGTCAGGTTGATAGCCACAGCCGATGAATCTGGCCTCAGGGTCCAACCGGAGGAGATCGATAGGAGGGATCCGCTGGTGGTTCCAGGTGCCCTAAATGCCGTCTCTTTCATCGCAGAGATATCCGGGAGGCACACCTTGATAGGCAAGGGAGCGGGCGGGAGGGAAACCGCCGCTGCCCTGATGAGGGATCTGGTGGAACTGAAGATGTACCTGGGAGGTGTCGAGCCTTGCTCATAATGAAGTTCGGAGGGTCCATACTTGAGGGGGCTGGGGATCTCCGATCCATAGCGGATTATCTGAAGGGTTCGCTGGAGGAGGAGAGGGTAGTAGCTGTAATCTCCGCCATTAAGGGGGTCACTGACCATCTACTCAAGATAGGTGAGCTAGCTGCGTTAGGAGACGAGCTTGCGGTCACGAAAGAGCTACAATCCTTGAGTGAGAAGCACCTGAGTATATGTGGAGACTTAGGACTGACTTGTCAAGCTGTCAGGAAGGAGTTGGAGAGGCTTGAGAAGATAGTGATCGGGATAACTTATATTGGGGAGATCACACCCAGACTGAAAGATCTAATAGCTTCTATGGGAGAGAACCTGTCTGGAAGCATTCTGTCCGAGCTGCTCCAGAAGGAGGGCGTTAAATCTAGGTTCCTAACGGGAGGAGAGGCTGGCATAGTCACGGATGACTCTCATGGCGAGGCTAATCCGCTCCTCAAAGCCACTCGCGTTTACGTGAGGAGCAGGCTCCTCCCACTTCTCGAAGACACACTGCCCGTTGTGGCTGGCTTCTCTGGTCTCTCCCAAGAGGGTAGAGTCACGACGTTAGGGCGAGGAGGGAGTGATCTGACTGCGGTCCTCCTCGGATCCTCTTTAGGGTCTAGGGAGGTTTGGCTATGGACTAATGTGGACGGTCTGCTTACCGCCGACCCGAGGATAGTTGAGGACGCCCGCCTGATCAAGCAGGTCTCCTACAGAGAGGCCATAGAGCTAGCGTACTTCGGTGCTAAGAGGATGCACCCTAGGTTCTTGGAGCCAGCTATGGCGACCTCCACCCCTGTGAGGATAAGGAACTTCCGTAACATGAAGTCCCCAGGCACCCTCATTTCCAGCAGGGAGGTGAGGAGCAGGGAAGTGGTTAAGGCCGTGGGTCTGAGGAGAGGAGTATCCATAATAACGGTCAGGGGCGTCGGGATGATCGGGCGTCCCGGAACGGCCGGTCGGCTGTTCTCACTCTTGGGGGATAATGGGATCAATGTGCTCATGATCTCCCAGAGCATCTCAGAGTCGGACATCTCGATAGTCTTGGAGGCAGAAGAGGCTGAGAGGGCGAGGGGTATAATGGAGGCTAGGCTCTTGGGGCCCATATTCAAAGAGGTCCTCTTGGATAGGGGGTGCTCCGTAGTGGCTGCCATAGGATCCGGGATGAGGGGCACCCCCGGTGTTGCCTCCCGTGTCTTCGGAGCAGTCTCCGCGAGGGGCATAAACGTGAAGATGATAGCTCAGGGATCCTCCGAGGTCAATATATCGTTCGTGGTCGATGAAACCGATGGAGAAGAGGCTGTGAGGGCATTGCATGACGAATTCGAGCTGGGGAAGGAAGGAGAGGACCTCTGAGCCTCCCTCTAAAACTTATATAAGGTGAGCCATCTCTCATGTTTGGCCCCGGTAGCTCAGTTGGCAGAGCGGCCGCCTTGTAAGCGGCAGGTCGGGGGTTCGAGACCCCCCCGGGGCTCCATCACAGCTCTATCATGCCCTCTATCTCTACTCTCCTGACGACCTCACGGATCCCGGCTACGATGGAGTACTCCCTACTCAGACCCTCTATTCGGTGTTTGTTCACCAAAACGGTTCCTCCTGCCTCCCTAACCATCAGAAGGCCAGCGGCCAGATCCACTATTCTCAAGTCCCCTCTGAGATCGATGAGTGCGTCTATCCTACCCTCTGCCACCAGAGCTAAGCCCAAGGCCACAGATCCCAAATCCCTCCTCGCTATATGCTTGAATCCCAGCCTCTCCTTGGTTACCGAGTTGTTCCTTTGACAAGGTGAGTAGATAACTGGTGTACCCCTGAAGTCTCTCACTCTCACCCTGTTCCCGTTCTTGAAGGCACCTCCTCCCTTGATGGCGTGATAGAGGTCTCCCCTGAACAGGTCTAGTATAACCGCCATCTCGAGATCCTTCAGAGAGTAGGAGGAGGAATAGGCCACGGAGACGCAGGCGAAAGGAATTCCCCTGTCTGCATTGGAACTACCGTCCACGGGATCGATGAGGACGATTCCCCTCTCTTGTCCCTCGATAAGTCCGCTCTCCTCGCTGAGTATGCTCGGATATCTTTCCCTCTCCTCTAACCATGCAGAGAGAGCCTCCTGCGCGGCCTCGTCCACTGCTCTAGCGGTGTCCCCTCCAGCGCTAACGTAGGAATATTCCCTGTCAGCTCCTATGAAGGGAAGAGCCCTCTCCTTTATTTTCAGGGTGAGGTCAACTAGCTCCCTCAGGTCTATCCCCGAACCCCCCGAAAAAGGTGTTAGGAGGAGATGCCCTTCACCCGACTGTCAAACCTGAGCCAGTTCTCGTAGGCGGAGGGCTCTCTCTCCTTGAGGTAGTTAAGCACGAATTCCCTGATCTCTGAGCTATCCACTACCTCTTTACCCTTGAATTTCTCCTGCACCGCCTTGGCAACCTCATCAGCCAACTTAACGGAAGCTCCGGCCTTAATTGCGGCCGCAACTATCTTTACGGGAAGGAACTCCTCCTCGGTCCCGGTGCTTCTCTTCCTCACCTTCATGTCATCACCTGGGGAGCTGGCGACCTGAATACGAAAAACTTTCACTCCCTAGGGGTACGGTTAAAAGGGGGTGCGGGAAGGCCGAGATGATCACCATGAACATAGCCGTGAGGGTAATGAGGGTTCAGGCCGAGAGATACGTGGAGCCAGAGGATCCGCTGCCGCCTAACCTACAGATCTCCGTTAACATGAACCTAGGGAAGATGGAGGGATCCAAGGAGAGGGCCAAAGGTAGGTTCCTCATAGATGTGAGCTACCAACCCTCCGTGGCCAGAATAACTGTGGAGGGCAGGGTCATCATAACCGGCAAGAAAGACGAGATAGAGAGGATGCTGAGGGATATAGGGAACGGTAAGATGCCTCAGCCTGTGGTCCAAGCTGTATACGCGGCGGGCTTCGCGGAGGCGGTTATGCTGTGTAGATCGGTGGGTGTGCCTCCACCCTTGCCGCCGCTACCCCAGCCGCAGCCCGAGGTCAAAGGTAAGGCAGAGGGAATGGAATACTCACTGTGAGGGATCCCTATGTGGGTGGACTTTCATGTGCACACTAGGCGATCCCGGGACTCGATGGCCTCTCCTAGGGATGTGGTGAAATTGGCTGTGAGGAAGGGACTGAGCGCCATAGCAATAACCGATCACAATGAGGTGATAGGGGCCCAAGAGGTGCTAGAAGAGGTCAGGAGGCTGAGTGTGGATCTGACTATCATCCCGGGGGAGGAGGTGAAGACGGTACAGGGCGATGTCATAGGGCTCTTCATAAACGAGAGAATACCCAAAGGCATGGACGCCTCGGAAACCGTGGATAGAATAAAAGAGCAGGGAGGTCTGGTGGTGGTGCCTCACCCCTTTGACAGGAAGATGAGGGGGGCCTTGGGAAATGCGGTCTTGGATATCCTGGAAAAGATAGACTACATAGAGGTGATGAATGGAAGGACTCCCTCTTGGAATAACAGGAAGGCCGAGGAGTTCGCTAAACGGCACGGCATACCGGGTATAGGGGGAAGTGATGCCCACTGGCCTAGAGAGATAGGAAAGGTCAGGACGTTGGTTTCCAGGTTGGATGAAGGAAAAATAGAGCCGATAAAAGTGGAGGGGAACGGGTGGCCTCCCATGATCTTTGGGACCCTATACTCGTCCATTGCCAAGGTATCTAAGGTGTTCTAGTTAACCCCCTCCCACCTCGGGCATTATGGTGATCTCGTCCTCAGGCCCCACCTTCGCATCCAGCCCGCCCTTTGACTCCGCGGATACCCCATTGATCAGGACTATCATCTTGAACCTCTCGCCATCAGTCACGAGCTCCCTTACTTCCTCTGGAAGAGCTTCAAGCACCTTCCTCAGCGTGGTCCTGCCTAGGTTCAGCTCTACCTCCTTGCCCATGAGCTCCCTCGGCTTTCCCAGCAGCTTGAGTCTCATGAGGGCCCTCCTTACTCCGAGAGGCTCGCCACTTTCTCCAGCTGAGGTATGACGCTCTCCAATCCTAAGGACCTGAGCGTGCCCTTTCTCGGGACGCCGTTGATGTCCCATCCCCTGAGCTCGTAGTACCATGAGAGCATCTTGTCGTAAGAGTCCCTGTCAAGCTTGGTGCCTGCAAGCGGTCCTTTGGTCAGAGGCTCCTCGAACCACTTCGCTGGTGGATAGTCCATGGTCCTGCTCCAACCACCCTTCTCCCTTATCCAGAAGGCCCTTATCAGCGAGTAGATCCTGTTGGAGATCCTGTAGAGGTCGTCCCAAGTGTACTCCAGTCCAGTAGCGGCCTTCAGGAACTTGGTGTACCATTCAAGATCGAAGCCGAGCTCGATCCATGGCAATCTGCAGGCCACAGCGCTCTCGAAGAATCCTCCCCTCACGTTCTGCATCCAGACGAGCTTCTCCACCCTCTCCCTGCTGGCTACTCCTCTGCCCTCCCTGACTTCTATCGAGATGAACCACGCGTCTTTATGATGGGCTCCTATGGGGCTCGTTCCATAGGCTAGGGCCATCCCTATGTATGCGTGGCAGTCGTATGCACTAGTCTCCAGCCCCTTAACGTGCATCGCGAACTTCTCAGCACCGTTTCCTAGCTTGGAGGCAGCGTAAGCCACCCCCTCAGCCAGCACAGCACCGAATCCCTCCTTATCCACGATCTTCTTGGCCAGTTCCAGCATGGCAGGGGCGTTGCCCCACTCTAGGTCTACGCCAACCTCCTCTTTACTCAGTATACCCCTCTGGACCGCCTCGGTCGCGAACGCCAAGGCCGAGCCCATGCTTATGGCGTCCAGACCGGTCTCATCAGAGAAGAGATTCAGAGTCATTACCCAGCTCATGTTGTCGATTCCCAAGTTAGAACCGTTCATTGCTATGTTCTCGTAGTCAACCTCAGTCCTCCTTCCCTGATACGGGCCTTCCTTTATCTCAGTTATGTTACCGCAGGGCATGTTACAGTTGGGGCAGCCCTTTTGGGCGACTTTGTATATTTTCTCCATGGCGTTACCTCCTATCTTGTCAAACCCATCGAATACCCCCTCACTGAAGTTGTAGGTGGGGAGCGCGCTGTTCTCGTTGGCCCATTCCACGGTGAACATGGTTCCCTGCCGCACCCAGAAATCGTAGTTGTCCTTGGACTTCACATCCTTGTAGGCCTCAGCCCCCAGCCTGAGAACCTCCTTCGGATTATCGAGGGGTATCTCTCTGCTCCCCTTCACTACCAAGGCCTTCAGATTCTTTGAACCCATGACCGCACCCATTCCAGGCCTTCCGCCAGCCCTCCCTTTCTCCGAGGTGACCACGGATATCTTTACTAGGTTCTCCCCGGCGGGCCCTATCACTAGGATCCCAGCATTCTTACCATACTGGGACTCTAACTCGTCCTGAGCCTTGTAGGTGTCCAGCCCCCACAGGTCCTTAGCCGACTTTATCTCCACCCTGTCGTCCTCAATTACTATCATGGACGGCTCCTCAGCCTTCCCCGAGACGATAATTGCGTCATAACCTGCCTTTTTCAGCTGAACTGAAGCCTTAGTGCCTATATTACCGTCCCCGTAGCCTCCTGTTAGGGGGGACTTGGCAGCTATGACCATCTTCCCGCTGCTCGGGAGCGTCAGTCCAGTGAGGGGCCCGGTAGCAAATATGAGCAGGTTTTCTGGGGAGAGGGGATCCACGCCAGGTGGAAGCTCCTCCCAGAGCGTCTTTATGGCGAGGCCCCTTCCACCGAGAAAATCTACGGCAACTTTAGGGTCCAGATCCTGTACCACAGTCTTTCCCCGGGTGAGGTCCACCCTGAGTATCTTGCCAGTCCAACCACCCTTCATTCGACCACCGGGATTCACAGCAGCTGAAAATTAAAAGGTTTTAATGTATATGAATCCCGTGCGGCTCCACACAGGTTTGGCGGGGGATTCCAGCACTGTAAGGGCTTCGGTAGGGACTCTAGTGAGACTCGGGCTCCTTCACATGAAGATGGCTGCAGCTCCTAAAACGGCTTATCTACTGCTCCCAGGCGGGTGTTTGGGCAAGTGCGCCTTCTGCCCTCAATGGATCGAGGAGGCCAGATTGGCTAGGCTGAGATGGCCGCTAGTTGACGTGGATAGCGTGGTCAGGGGCCAAGGACTCTTCGAGAGGATATGCATCCAATCAACTCTTAGAAGGGGATTTCCATCCGAAGTAGAGAGCCTAGCATCGCTGTTCAGGGGTCCTGTCTCCATCTCCATAAATCCCGTGCATCGAGATGTACTGCAGCGCCTGAGGAGGTACGCTGAGAGGATAGGAATTGGGCTCGATGCCATGTCCCCAATGGTATTCCGTAGAGTGAATAAGCCCGGATCATGGAACTCGTACATCAAGTTCATTGAGAACGCCATCAATATATTCGGCAGGGGAAGGGTACACGTTCACCTGATAGCCGGGATGGGGGAATCCCTCGAGGAGGCTATACATATCATGTCCTCTCTATATGGGATGGGGGCTGAGGTAGCTCTCTTCTCGTTCACCCCCGTTCCCGGAACACCCATGGAATCCCACCCTAAGCCAGATATCAGGTATTACAGGCAGCTTCAAGTTATACGGCACTTCCTGAGCGAGGGGATCCCCATCGAGGAGATCAAGTCTTACGATCCCGACGAGTACAGGGAGGCTTTCCTGACTAGCGGATGTCCCTCCTGCAACAGGCCCTTTTACAACGAGAGCCCTAAAGGCCCGATATACAACTTCCCCAGCATGGACCTGCTGAAGGAGGACTGGGAGAAGGTTAGGGAAGAGGTGATGACTGCCGTTGAAGACCTTAGGGTTCATTCCTACGGGAAAGTTCGCTGAGGTGAGCATAACTGGACACCATTGTCCCCTGAATTGCCCAATGTGCCGTGGAAAATGGCTCAGGGGGATGGTGCCAGCTACTTCCCCGGTCGAATTAGTCCGGCTGGGTCGCAGCTTGAGAAAGAAGGGAATAGAGGGTATCTTGATAAGCGGTGGTTTGGGGACTGACGGAAAACTGCCGCTAAGACCATTCGCATCGGCTATCCGAGAACTTAAGGGGATGGGATTCTTCATCAGCGTTCACACCGGAGTGGTTGGTGAGGAGGAGGCCAAGCTGCTCTCCACGGCTCGGGTGGACTTGGCCGACTACGAGTTGATCTTGGACGAAGAGGCCATAAGAACGGCAAAGTCGCTCAAACTCACACCTGAAGACTTCGTGAGGGGCATGGAGCTTCTAGTTGAATCGTCTATAGAGGTGGTTCCCCACATCACCGTGGGACTGCCTGGCTCCCGAGAGAAATGGTTCGAGGATGCAGCTAACATAATCAGGGAACTCGGAATAAGGAGATCAGTTGTACTGGTTTTCATACCCACCCCAGACACCCCCTTCGAGGGACACGATCCTCCCTCACTGGACAGGGTGGTCGGGGTAACTCGTGTGCTCAGCAGATCCTCGAAGGTCAGCCTCGGGTGCATGAGACCCCCTTGGATGAAGAAGAGGTTGGACAGTGCTTTGAAGGGTCTGGTGGATAGGATAGCAAACCCCCATCCCAGCCTAGGGCTTGATATAGTCCATGCGTGCTGTTCGATCCCAGGAGAGCTGATAGGGAGATTTCTATAGCTTCAACGAGTAAGGAAACTGACTACTCCCCTCAGCAACGGGTTCTTGATGCAGTGAACGAGGTCCCTAGTGGGGTAGAGTGAGAGGGATTTCTTCACCTCAGCGTCCAGCTTTATCGCCACTTCCTCGATGGATTCCTTCATTTTATCCAGCGAAAGCCCCATTTCGACATATTTCAAGACCTCTCTGTCCAACTGAACCCTCCTCTTTGCCAATTCATACGCCCTCTCATCTATGAGTCCCGCCTCGAGCTTAGCTCTGTTCAATTCCTCATACGCGGTCAGGGATGAAGATACTACATCCTGTCGATCCATCCAAGCGGTCCGGTAGTTCAGCGAGTACTTCCAGTGATAGGAGGTTAATGCCCTCCGGTAACTCTCTAGGTCTCTGAATAGGATCTCATATCCGTGCACCTCGGGGTTGACGAAGGCCCTGCTGCCCGGATCCACGAAGGGTGCTAGGGGTGAGACGAATGCGTCCACCTTGCTCGAGATTTCCCTCAATTTGAGGAAGTAGGAGGCCACTAGGTGGGCCTGATCCGGGGTTTGCCTCGGAAGACCCATCATGAAGTACAGATCTAACCTCTCGAATCCCAGCTCCTCCACATACCTAACCATCTTTTCCAGCTGCTCATTGCTGTAAGGTCTTCCAAACGCCCTTCTAACTTCTTCCAGAGGACTCTCAGGCGATATCTGAAGGTAAACCTTATGGGAAGTCCTCCTCAACTGCTCTAACACTCTCTTCGGTGGGGGAGAGAAGAACTCGAATATCAGTTCGTTTTCCAATTCTAACTCCTTGAGGAGCTTAGATACCTCCTCGACCCTATCTCCGTACCTGAGATCTCCGACAAAGAATATTGGCATGGAGGAAAGGTTCGCTATTCCTTCTACCTCGTCAGCTATCGCCCTAGGAGACTTCAGCGCCAGCCTGTCCCTCCGAAAGAACCTAGAGTAGGTGAACTTTGAACCGCCACATGTAACACAATCGAACGAGCATCCCTTGACGGTAATGATCCCCGCGATAGGCGCCTCTATGAAGGAGCAGAAGGGGATCCCCAGCGAGAGATCCCTACACCTCATCAAATTCTTCACTAGGACCCCGTGATCTACGATAAATTCGTCTAAGTTGTCAGGGATCCAACCGAGCTTGTTCTCCCTGATCCTCCCGTTATCTCTCCATATTACGTTAGGTGCCCTTGAAGGACCCTCCTCCAAGAACTTGAGGAAAGGTACTTCAGTGCTGTCACCGAGTAGAATGGCATCCACGGTGTTGTAGCTGGTCATGATTTCCCTTCTGAAGAATGTAGAGGATAGACCGCCCAACACGACCTTGCTGCCTGGATGATATCTCTTTAATATCCTAGCTATCTCTAAGGCCCCATGCGCATGGACAAGCCAGTGGAGATCTATCCCATAGACATCGGCCTCTAAGTCCTTCAAGAATTTCTCTACGTTGAACTCCCTGTCTCTCAGCATCTTAGAGGCCAGATTGAATATCCCGACTTTGTACCCCCTTCTGCTTAAGTAGGTGGCTAGCGTAAGGAAACCATAGGGTACCATGTCGAAGACGAAGAGGGAAGGCACCACTTCGCTTATGACAGTCGCGTAGAGGTAGCGGTCCCTGAAGTCATAGACGCTAGGTGCATGAATTAGCGCCACGTCCACTTTCAAGCCCGCAGCACCCGAGGCCAGACTAAATGCTTTTTTACTTAATGATTCCATACCTCTTGATCTCCTATGGAAGACCCTTCCAAAGGATTCAAGCTGCTGAGAAACGCCCTTATCCTATCCTTGGTAGCTACTATAATACCCTTGATATCCCTAGGGATCTCAGGAGTCGGAGACTTGAGCTCTCTCAGCTTCAAGCAGTTCATAACGGCCCTATCTGAGGCAGTGGTGGCTATGGCTCTCTCGGGCGTCTTGATCTTGGCATCACTACTGTTCATGTACAGGGGATGGATCGAGATGTGCTTCGGACTGGAAGAGCTGTTCTGCAAAGTGAGTAGGGTGGTAAAATATGGTACCGTAGCCTCCCTAGCTCTCCTCCTGATCTCCCTCAAGGACGGGTACTCCTCTCTCACTAGAGGTTTGAGGGAAAGCTCAGCTGGATTCCTCTCTATAGTCGCTTCAAAGTATCCCCTACTCGCAGTGTCCATCTTGACTGGCTTAGTGGTTTTTCTAACTATAGTATACGCCTTCTATAAGTTAGGGGTGATCTTGAGAAGCGGTAACCTCAGAGTAGGAGCTGCGCTACTTCTAATAGGTCCTTTATCATTATTTTCGAATATGATGATCCTACCCTTTGGATTGACGATACTGGGACTCATACTCCTGTCAATCACTATAAATAGGATGGTATACGCTGAGATAGAGGTGGAGGAGGGCGAGATCGATGAAGAGTTTGAAGAGCTGCTCGAAAGAGGGGAGATGAGGCCCCCTAGTAGGAGGACACCTAATCAGAGGGGTATGCCTGTTTACGAGGAAGGGAAAGAGCCTCGCAGGCCCAAACCTGAGGAATTGATGGAAGCCCCTCCCCCCACTCCTAGGAGCAGGGAAGTGAGAGCGCAACTGGTAGGGCCCAACGGGTTTATTGCTAGGCTCGGCCCGGGAATAAGGACCTTCGGAAGGAGGGACTTCGCTGGCTTTGTCCCAGAAGAGGACCTCGACTACATCTCTAGGAGACACTTCGAGATAAGGGGAACTCAGCAGGGATACTTCATAAGGGACTTAGGGAGCCTAAATGGCACTTGGGTGAATGGCAGGAGGTTGACCAGAGGGGAGTCGGTCAGGCTCGTTAATGGAGCAGTGATAGATGTAGCCGAGGTTGTCAGGCTGAGATTCATCTCAAATGAACCGGAGGACTTGGGTGTCCCATCCCTATGAAGATCCAAGGATCCCATGGTTCTTATCACGTGATAAAGAGACTGGGGAGGGGAGGATTCGCTGAAATCCTTCTAGCTAGAACTAACGGTGAGCTAGTCGTCGTAAAGCTACCTAAGGATGACGAGATGTCCAAGATTCTGCTCAAGGAGGAAGCCTCCCTCCTGAGGGAGCTATCCATCCCCTCACCTCATGAACATATAGTCTCCTTCATCGAATGGATCGATAGGGTACCCGCCTTGGTGGAGGAGTATGTCCCAGGCCCTACGGTAGGTGAAGCCTATGGGGATAGAAGAGCCACTCAGAATGATGCAATAAGGATATCCCTAGGCGTCCTCTCCGCGCTGGAGAGGATGCATTCATTGGGCGTGGTTCATGGGGATGTCAAGCCAGATAACATAATCCTACCACGTTCTCTGCATCCCGTCCTCATAGATCTGGGTGTGGCTAGGGCTGTGGGAAAGAGATCCGTGGCAGGTACTCCAGGATGGAGTGCTCCCGAATTTCTAGAGGGAGAGGTATCCCCAGAAGCGGACATATACTCAGTTGGGGTTCTAATCATCTTTTTAGTTTACGGAATCGATCCTAGAGAACCTATAAGACCTGAAGAGCTCCCTAAGAACCTCTCAGGGAATCTCAGATATGTCTTGAGTAGAGCCTTAGATCCCGATCCTAGGAACAGGTTCAGCAGCGCGAGAGATATGTCGCTCGCCCTCATGGGGATGAAGCTTCCCTCCGAATCCGGACCTAGGATAGTTGTTCAAGGGAGGGGCATACCCCTAAGGGATAAGATAACCATAGGAAGGATAAGGAGACAGGGAGGAACAGGAAGAGCGGATGTAAATCTACAGGAGGTGGGATCTAGGAGATCCTTGCCTCCCGGCCCACCTAGGGGATGGATAGAGATAGTGAGGGTAGGGGGCGAGTATTGGATCAGCGATAGAGGGTCTCCTGGAGGGGTGTGGGTCTATGAAGGAGGTAAATGGGTCAAAGTGCTGGATTATCCGCTGAAACACGGTCAGTTGATATCATTCGGCCTGAGGAGAAGGGGAAGAGACGTACTCCCCTACATCCCGGCGAGAGTTTACTTAAGGTAACTTTTTTACCCAAGTCTAATCAGGTGGCATCGATCGATCATGAGCAACATAAGGGCGCACTTCACCCCCCCTAGAGCCGCTGGTATCCCACAACCACCTGAGAATGTCAAGAAGATAGGGAGAAGGATAGCCGTCATGAGTGGCAAGGGAGGCGTCGGCAAGACTACCGTATCCGTTAACATAGCAGCGGAACTGGCTAAGAGGGGGTATTCGGTCGGCATATTGGACACCGATCTCACCGGACCTAACGTTCCAAAGGCATTAGGCCTCATAGACGTCCCTATTTACGCCACTAACGAAGGGATCATTCCCGCGGAGGGTCCCCTTAAGATGAAGGTCATGTCTTTAGGATTGATGGTCAGGGATGGAG
The DNA here is from genome assembly GCA_030130125.1 of Thermoproteota archaeon. Lineage (NCBI taxonomy): Archaea > Thermoproteati > Thermoproteota > Thermoproteota archaeon. The sequence goes on along the minus strand of JARZZM010000011.1, from coordinate 25,896 downwards.
ATCCTGTCATATGGAGGGGACCCCTCAAAGCTAAGGCAATTCAAGAGTTCGTAGAGAACGTCAACTGGGGAGACCTAGACTATTTAGTGGTGGATTTGCCGCCCGGTACTGGAGACGAGCCGCTTAGCGTCATGCAGCTGATCCCCCTCCATGGCGTCGTTCTGGTGACTACTCCTCAGGAGGTCGCCTTAATGGATGTGAGGAGGGCCCTTCACATGGTGAGGAAGATGGAGTACAAGCCCCTAGGTATAGTAGAGAACATGAGCTACTTCGTATGTCCCGGCGGTGAAAAGATCAGGATCTTCGGTGAGGGTGGTGGAAGGAGGCTCGCCGAGGAGGAGAAAGTGCCTTTCTTGGGGGAGATACCTATAGATCCGAAAGTAGTTGAATTCATGGACAGGGGGATGCCTATAGTACTAGCCGATCCGGAGAATATGGTGTCCAAGGCATTCAAGGAGATAGTAGACAGGATAGAGGATCACCTGACCGAGGCGTAATAACCTCCTATCACAGAGAAGTTCCCCCTTCCATCATTTGAAGTTCTCCTATCCTCCCGTTCTCACCCACATATGATTAAAAGAAAACGGGCCTCCAGCATTAATGGTGGTGCTGCTTGGCATCGGAGGTTCCCCCTGTATACATAGGTCTTAAGGGCATCTATGTCGCTAAGACAGCTCTCAGCTATATAGACGGTGAGAGGGGAAAGCTCATCTACAGGGGCTATTCCATAGAGGACCTAGCTGAGTACTCATCCTTTGAGGAGGTCACATACCTACTGTGGTTCGGTAGGCTACCCAATAGGAAGGAGCTGGATGAATTCAGGGAGAACCTCTCCAAGGAGAGGGAGATACCTGAAGAGATCATCGAGATCCTGAGAAAGCTTCCTAAGAGCTCCCACCCGATGGATGTCCTGAAGACGGGAGTGGCCGCCCTAGGCCCCTTCGATCCCGATCTGCCGAAAATATGGGGCCAGCATATACACGAGAAGAGGGCAGAGAACCTGAGGATAGCTATGAGAATACTCTCCAAGATGCCGACTATAATGGCATACTTCCATAGAATGAGGGAAGGTAAGGAGGTAGTACATCCTAGGACCGATCTCGGTCACGCAGCGAACTTCCTGTACATGATGTGGGGGAGGGAGCCCAAGGATATTGAAGCTAAGCTCATGGATGTGGCCCTCATATTGCACGCGGATCACGGATTTAATGCATCGACCTTCGCTTGTCTAGTTACCGCATCGACCTTGTCAGATCTATACTCGGCAGTGGTAACTGGCATATCGACTCTCAAGGGTCCGCTCCATGGGGGCGCCAACGAGCAGGCATTGAAGATGCTGATGGAGATAGGAGATCCTAGAAGGGCTAGAGATTATGTGAAGGCCAAGCTTGAGAGGAAGGAGAGGATAATGGGGTTTGGGCACAGGGTATACAAGGCTTATGATCCGAGGGCTAGGATACTCAAGAGATATGCGGAGATGCTCGCAAAGGAAACCGGCCAGGAGAACCTGTTCAACACTGCTCTGGAAGTGGAAAAGGTAATGATCGAGCTCCTCGGGAAGAAAGGCATATTCCCGAACGTGGACTTCTACTCTGGACAGGTATATCATATGCTGGGGATTCCCATAGATATATTCACCCCTATATTCGCTATCTCTAGGACCTCCGGATGGATAGGTCATGTGTTCGAATACTGGGAGGAGAACGTCCTGATAAGGCCGAGGGCCCTATACATAGGTCCGATGGAGGCCAAGTACATACCTCTGGATGAGAGGCTGTAGGGATCAGGATGGAATTTTCCTCTCTTTTTTGTTAAAATTATATTAAAATATCGCAGATATCATCCATATAGGTTGGTAGTACCGGAGTATTAATATAATATTACAAATGAAACGGTTTCATGGGTAAATCCGAGGTTCGCTCGCATCAACCTTTATTTAGGGCTACTAGGGGGGATCAACTGATGAGAGCAACAGAAATAACACTTATCTTAGCCCTGTTAGTGCTCATGCTAATGACAGTCGCCGTTTCGGCCGACACAGGATGCCCCGCCGTAGACTCCTCCACCGATGTGGCACCTGAAGTAGTGGAAATAGCTGTATACAAGATCAACGGGAGAACGGTGGAGCTGATAGGAGTGGTTGAGGATCCTGACAGCGGCTTAAGGGAGTGGATCTGGGACTTCGGCGATGGAACTATAGTTAAGAAGACTGGTGGATGGTCTAAGACAGGGAACTCAACCTACAAGATGGTGGTGAAACACACCTACAGCGATTATAGGAGCTACACGGTCAAACTCCAAGTGATAGATGACTGGCTCAAGGAGTCCAGTGTCAAAACTAAGCTCGTTACTATCAAGAAGTCCAATTATAGGCCTATAGTGAGGCTCAAGAGGATCTCCCCTAATCCAGCTCAACCTGGTAAGGAGGTAGTATTCGAAGTAGAGGGTATAGATCCAGATGGTCAAGTAGTCGCGTACGAATGGGACTTCGGCGACGGGAAGAAGACCGAGGGAGCCAATCTAACTAGAGTGACGCACTCTTACTCTAAGGAAGGGACATACGTCGTTAAGGTGAAGGTGAAGGACGACAAAGGTGCTTACTCAGATCCGGTTACCGAGGAAGTGTACATACGGTCTCAGACCAAGCCGAAGCCTGAGAACAAGCCACCCACTATAGTTAAAGTGGAATTCACCCCAGTAGAGCCTTCCATAGGGGTTCCTGTAACGTTCAGGGTTACTGCATCTGATCCCGAGGGGGACAAGCTCACATTTCAGTGGAACTTTGGAGATGGAACTGTAAAGAGCGGAGGCCCTAGAATGTCCCATACCTACAAGAAGGAAGGGGCTTACACAGTTAAAGTGAGAGCAGTGGATTCCAAAGGCGCTTCTTCCACGTCCTATACGGTCAGTGTGGCTGTGAGGGGAAACAAGCCCCCTCAGGCATCTATAGTTGAGGTGAGAACTAGGGATAACATCACTTTCATGTTCCAAGGTATGGGTATAGATCCAGATGGTCAAGTACTCGCGTACGAATGGGACTTCGGCGACGGGAAGAAGACCGAGGGTGAGTTAAAGGGGAACTCCATACCCCACAGGTTCATCAGCCACACCTATGTCTCCAGCGGTAACTACACCGTCAAGTTCAGGGTCAAGGATGACAAAGGTGCTTGGTCCTCTTGGATCTCTAAAAGAGTCACGGCCTCAGTCCAAGGAAGGGTCAGCTCCGCCTCGTGGGCCGGCTTCGACTTCAGCAACTTGGAGATCGCCGCGGGCTTGGGTACCTTGATAGTAGTAGGAGCCGGTTACTTGGCGTACAGGGAGTCTAAGAGTAACGCATTCATTGAGAGGTCCAAGGAGAAAGCTAAGAGATATCGTAAGGTGACAGTGAAAAGACCAGCAATGAGGAGAAATAAGAGAGACAGGTCTAGCGTTGTAAGAAAGAGGAGGAGGCCCTGGCCAGCCTCGTAGAATTTACTCCCCCCTCATCTTTCTCCACCTTCTACTTCTGTACTCTTTCACCAGAGGCACCACCTCCTTGAACCTGTAGTGTTCCGAGCTACCTAAGAGCTCGTACACCGCAGATTCAGAGGTCGTTACGTGGATCCCCTCCCTTAGCAACCTAGCTAGGATAACCTCCTTATCCTCAGGGAACGTCGATCCAGTGGCGTCATTGACTAAGTGGACCTCTAGACCATGGGATGTCGCACTCAATGCGGTCTGAAGCACGCATATATGGGCCTCTATGCCCGTTAGCAGGACTTTTCTCCTTCCCAAGCTGATTAACCTCTCCCTGATTCTCTCATCCCTGAACGCATCGAAGGAAGTCTTTTCCATCTTCTCGTCCAGTAACTCATCCACCTCTCGAACGGTTCTGCCCAGTTTATCTGGGGCCTGTTCAGTCCCCACCACGGGCATGCCTAGGAGCTTGGATATCCTAGCCAGCAAAGTTATGGAGTCGACTATCGAGTCAAAATCCACTATTATCTTGGAAAAAGATTCTTGCATGTCTATAACTAGCAGGAACGTGTTCTCAGGATCTAGCCTTCCGGGTAGATTGCTTCCAAACATAAGAAGTTCGGAACCCCTCCCTCTATTAAGGTGTGGCACTCACTCATGGGGAGGAAACCTCTGCTTCTGAGGAGGGAGAGGAGCTCCTCTCTGCTGACGAACTTAGCGTAAGAGTATATGGATCCCGATCCCCTCTTCTCAGAGTACCGCTTTCCCAGCGGCGATTCCGAGGGGATCACGCATACGTAAAGAAGACCCCTCTTATTTAGCACCCTAGCGATCTCCTTAAGCGCCATTTCCCTATCCTCTAGGAAGCAGAGTGTGACCACTAGGATAACGCAGGAGAACGATGAATCTCTGAAGGGAAGAGACTCTGCCTTACCCTGAACGACCTCTAAACCCCTATCCTTCGCCAACAGCAGGGGAGAATAAGCGGCATCCAATCCAACATCTATCTGGAGGGGTCCGGCGAATCTCCCCGTTCCGACGCCCACCTCCAAGCACGGACCGTCCTTTCTGAGTAGGTCCTTTAAGCACGAGAGCTCAGCTAGATAGATGTCCTCGTTCTCCTCATACCACTTGTCATAACGCTCAGCTATCCTCTCGAAGGCCCTCCAGCTCATGGGGCATCAAGCACCTCAGTACGGCTCTAACCTCCCTCTTACCCGATAGCCTATATATTCTAACCCTCCCCAGCCTGACCTCCTCCAATATTCCCACCGATCTTAACGCTTCAAGGTTCCTCTCAGCCGAGCTGTACGATACATTTAGCGTCCTAGCTATCTTACTTATGTTCATACCGCCTCTAGTCGAAGACAGAAGTCTAAGTATTCTAACCCTGATCCTGTTCGAGAAGGCCTCGACCAAGAGATCGTCCCAGTTCAAAGGATCACCTTACGGGATTATCTCCGTAGTGTTATCGTAGGGAGGATAATATATCTCCTCTCGCTTCACCACGCCTTCCTCTATGAGAGATCTTATTTCACCTACTCTCGACAAGATCTCTTCTATAGTCGCTTTAGTGACGAAGCACACGTCTCTGAAACCCTTCTCACCCCAATGTCTCTCCATATAGGTATAGAGGCATCTCCCTCCACAGTACTTGAAGTAGCTGCAGCTCGTACAGGGTTCTCCTATGAGGACCTTCCTCAAGACACCGCTCTTCACATCTCCCACAACTGCCCACTCGGAGTCAACAGCGATAGGACAAGCCACTATCCTCCCATCTGGGAGTAGGGTGAAGGTCTCAGATCCTGCACCGCAAGGAGGGCTCCTCCACTCGCCGAAAAGGGCCACTTTAGCTATCCCTAGAAACGGGACTATTCCTAGGACCTCTCCCTGCCTCATCCTCTCAACCCAGAGGGAGACCAGCCTCCTTATTCCAGGAAGATATGAGTCATCAGCCCATTTCCTGAAATCCCACAGCTCGGTCCATATAACATTCAATTGCCAGTGGACATGGTCAAACAAACCTAGCTCGAGCAAATGAGTTACCTCCTCGTATATATCGCTGCGGTCCCAGACAGTCATCCTGGCTATTAGGTCACCGCTATACCCGAGCTCCCTCAAGCGCCTGGCTGTTTTCAACACGGTATCGTAGTTCCCTTTACCCCTATAGTGGTCGTTAACCTCCCTTCTGCCATCTATGGAGAGAAGTATGGCATCGAATCTCAACCAATAATCCTCCGGCAGATTATCGAAGAGCGTCCCATTGGTTTGAATTATGTAACGCCTCCCAGGCCCTAGGGCATCCATGACATTCTCGATCAGTCCGGGGTTGATCAAGGGCTCTCCGCCATAAAAAGCGACATCCGCATCCAAGCTCTTGACTAGGGCTACCAGATCCTCTAGTCCGTATTGCTCCTTCGGGGGGACCAGATGTGGGGGGAAGCTGCCCCCGCAGTAGGAGCACTTTAGATTACAGAGTCCAGTTGTGGTCACTATTAGGAGCGCCATAATCGAACGCTCCAAGTCCTCCCCACATAACTATAAGCTTTGCTTAGTTTTTCGAGGGAAATGGGCCGAATGGATGGTGAAATGGTGTACTGCTTACTCTCTGAAAATAATTTAATTTAATAGTCAGATATCCATATTATAAATCGAATTTACCGATCTATCATGTCTTTATTTTGCTAAATTTACGAGATATAACGAAAATCTTAAATACAAGCTCTGGCTAATAACTGTGGAGGAGAAATGGGGGGTGAGAGGATGATCCCGGGGAGGGGGATCGGGCCTTAGATCTCCTCTCGGGGTGATCCTACCCTTCCACTCCTCCTCTCTGCATCAGCATTTTCGGGTAATTTGGCCGATGGAAGATTTATCAATTTCTTATCTGGCCCTTAGTAGGTGATTTCATGCTGAAGGTCTCCAAATGTAACAAGCTCCCTATGGACAGGCAACCCATTGAGATTGTTGAGAGAAAGGGTAAGGGCCATCCAGATACGATCACAGATGGTATAATGGAGCGGGTAGCTTTGGAGCTGAACAAGGAGTATCTCAAGAAGTTCGGTGGCATCCTCCACTACAACGCGGATAAATCGCTATTGGCTGCAGGTGTTACCGAGCCACAGTTCGGTGGAGGCAAGGTAATCGAACCTATGCTGATCGTCTTCGGTGACAGAGCCACTGTCTCCTACGCGGGAGAGTCCATAGACTTGGAGAAGATCGTCATGAGCGCAGCCAAGAGCTGGATAAGGGAGAACCTCCGGTTCGTCGATCCAGACGAGCATGTCCGCTACCAGATAGAGCTAAAACAGGGGAGTGCTGAGCTGACAGACATATTCAGGCGAGGCTCCGAGATAATGGGCGCCAACGATACATCAGCAGCTGTGGGCTACGCTCCACTCTCCAAAACTGAGAGGGTGGTCTTGGAGCTGGAGAAGTATCTGAACTCCCCGGAGTTTAAGAAGGAATTTGAAGAGACCGGTGAGGATATAAAGGTCATGGGGAGCCGGCACAACAACCACTTGGACCTGACCATAGCGCTCGCTTTCGTGGACAGGTTCGTCTCCAGCGAGTCTGAGTACTTCAGAAGTAAGCAGGAGGTCTTGGACAGGATCAACTCCTTCCTGAAGGAGAGGTTCACGAACTACTTCGATAGGATTGATGTTCACATTAACACGCTAGATGTGGAGGGCAGGGGAGTACACGGTGTATACTTAACCGTCCTAGGCACTTCTGCCGAGGGAGGCGATTCTGGCCAGGTCGGCAGGGGGAACGGGGTCAACGGGGTCATCCCCCTGATGAGACCTAGGAGCTCGGAGGCAGCTGCCGGGAAGAACCCCGTCAGTCATGTGGGTAAGATATACAATGCATATACCCACGAAATAGCCAAGAAGATAGTTAAGGAAGTGGAAGAAGTTCAGGAGGTCTACGTCTGGCTACTGAGCAGGATAGGAAAACCGATAAATGAGCCAGCGCTGGCCGCGGCGGAGGTGTACACCGAGGCGAACTTTGAGGACATAAAGGGGCAGATAGAGGAGATCATTGCGTCGGAACTCGATAACATAGGGGAGTTCGTCAACAGGCTCATAGACGGGATGGTCCCCGTCTACTGACCGCTCAGCGCCAAGTAGGTGAGGTAGAGAGACCTCACTCTATCCTCCACTATTTCCCTGACCTTCTCCCTCAAGTACTTGGTGTATCTCCTCCAATCCACCTCACTTCTCTCCTCAATCTTACTCATGGACCTCTTGGCCTCAACCAGAGCATCTTTTAGGGACCGCTTTATCCCCCACATACCCTTCGCTACCTCTTCTAGGGAGACAGGCGAGACTCCCAAGAAGTCCTCCACCAACGGTCTCAGCTCAACTACCTTTCCCTCGGATCTCAGTCCTTGGAGCACGTAGACTAGGGTCTTCTGTCCCAGCATGGTGAGGTCTCTAGTGAGGGAAGCGAAGTCCCAGCATATCAGTGCGAAACCATCGTTAACGGCTTTCTCCAACTCAGATAGATCATAGCTCTGCCCTTCAAAGAACTCCTTGGCTATCGTCTGGATACCCACATTCTCACCGTCGAACACGGCTATAACCCCGAGGGTCACCGCGTCGGAGAGGGGCATAACCACAGAATCCATCGTCAGGATCTTGTGGGCCCTAGACGGCTTCGGAACGAGGAACTCTCTTCCCTCTAGGATCAAAGGTATCCTCTGCTTCAACAGGAGATAGCTAACCGCCCTCTTGGCGAACTTAATGGCCAGATCCCATCTCAACCCTGAGACCACTAGCTCGTAATGGGCCTGATCATCTATCAGCATCATCAAAACTTCAGATAGATCGTCTGGCTGGAACCTTTCCACATCCTTGAGCACCGCTGACCAATCTAACTGCTCGAGAAGACCAGCTGATTCAGGTTCGTGGAGAAGCAAAATTTTCTTATCCCCGATGTTCGTTACCTCGTAGGCTATTGCATCTATGGGTATCCCCTTCGAGACCCTCATGACCAGCACGAGCGTCGCTAGGCCTATCCTCAGCCAGGTCAGATCCTCGCCGGGATCGAGCTCGATCGATAGCCCATAGGTGTAATCCCTATAAACACCTCCGGTGGGTCCCATGACCGGAAGGGACCTGCTCTCCCTTATGAACAGGGTCTTATCATCTAGGGGGATGGGCCTAACCTTGGAGGAGGTCACCTTCCAGTAGACCCTGTTAGGGACCTTCGTCTTCACCCCGAACCCGTCGGTGGGAGGATCCACAACGCACACCACCTCACTCCCGATCCTCCCTCTATAATAATCGTCTATCAGGTCCGCCCTCTCTCCCCACTCCGTCTTGGTCCTCTCGTACTCCTCTATTACGAAGGCGAGCGGATCGAAGGAGTATATTGTAGAGTAGTTCAGGGGCTCCTCTATTATCCCTGTTATGACCCTCCCCCTCCTGAGGAAGTCAACCACCACAGAATCGTTGCTATAGTCTATGGATCCCGGCTGAAATCTCTCGACCAAGTCGCAGTGCCCTATGTCCTCCAAGTACCGAAGATTACCGCCCTCCCTCAGCGCTCGCTTGAACCCGTAGGGCGGCCCGAACTCATAGAAGTTAAGGTTATCCCAGACCCTCTTCCCACGCTGGGTGAGGCCTGATGGGGAAACGAGCCCTAACTCCTTGAGGAGATCTATCTCTTCCTGATTCAGTTGATCCCGGAGCCTAGGATGGACGAACTTGTAGAGCCCCTCGAATAGTATGGAGTACTTGTTCTTCGGGTTGACGAGGGCGACCTCCAAGGGGAGCTGGAGCCACTGCTCCACGGCCTCCACTCCCCTCAGAAGGAGCTCCTTGTCCCATCTGTGCATGGGAAAGATCACTGTCTCCGTCCAACCCAACTCCTCCCTCCTGCCCTTCCTGCCCTCCCTCTGCTTGAATTCGCGGACGCTCTCTGGCATGCCCAAGTGGACTACCCTCACCACCGTCCCGATGTCCAACCCCTGAGATAGCGTTCTGGGGCTTATCAGGACCTTGATCCCTCCCCTCCGAGCTGCTTCCTCTATCTCCTCCCTCTCCTCCTTAGAAACTAGGTGATGATGCGAGGCGACATTCTCCATTCCAAATTCCGTTTTGAGCCTCCTCTTCAGACTTTCCGCAGACCTTATACCCCTAGTGAAGACCAGAGTGACCCCATCGTCCTCAGCGTAATGGTATATCACCTCAGCCGGATCGATCTCGGGCTGGGGAGCTTCAACACCGACGGATCTTAGGAGTTCAACCACTCGATACACATCCCTCTCAAACCTCTCATAATCGGTGATCGCTTCCCTCAGGTCCTCACCTATTGGAAGGCTGAGGAGCTCGTCCCTATGTCTCTGAACGACCTCCCAGATCCGTTTCATGTTCTTGCCTAGGACGAGGTAGACCTCGTTTCTCACCCTGAACGGCTTTCCCCTTATGATCACGGTCTCCCTACCGTTTATCGACGTCAAACACTCTGCAAGTTCCTCTGGATTTCCCAGTGTCGCGGTGAGGATCACGAACTGGGGGGATTTCTTCGCTAAAAGGGAAATTATCCTCATCATGGAGATTACGAGGGCGAGCTCCCTAGGTCCGTAGAAATCGAGCTCGTCCACCACCAATAGGTCCATACCTCTCACGAAGTCAGATAAGTAGGATCCCTTCGTGGCTATCCTCTTCAAATCCGTCATGAGGAAAGCTGGATTCGTTATCAGGAGATCGACGCTCGAGATCTTGATCCGTAAGCCGCTCCTTCCCAACTCTTTGATCAGGATGGTCCTCCTCCTCGCATCTATCACCTGGGAGCTGATGTCCAGCGCCTTGGAGTACTCCTCGAGCCTCCTTATCTGATCGTTAGCTAACGCTAGGGTCGGGTATATGGCCAGCGCCCGCTTGCCCTTAGCCGCGTAGAAGAACCAAGCCTCCGTCTTACCGCTACCGGTTCCGGAAATTAGGATGACGTTCTTACCCTCCTCCAGTGCCTTGAGAGCTTCGGCTTGGTGCGAGTAGAGCCTCATTTCAGCGATCTCCGAGGGTTTACCGGGGTAGGATTTAAGGGAGGGGGCTAGGTCCCCGAAAGTGAGATCAATCCTCTCGGGTTTGACCTCTTCCTCTGAATAGGTCCTATAGTTGTAACCCAGGATCTCCAAGAGGGTTGAGGAGGATACGCGAGCCAAGGGATCTACCTTTTGGAGATCCTCACCTCTAGGATGCCATTCCTGTAGGTGGCCTTTGTTCTCTTGGGATCTATCTCGATAGGAAGCTGGAACCTCTTGTGGAGGTCACCGGCCCTTATAGCGATCTCCCTTCCCTTCACCCTGACCGAGATTTCCTCCTTCCTTATGCCTGGGACATCAGCGACTATTATTATCTCCTCATCAAGCTCGATCACATCAACCCTCTGCTCCTCCAGCTCCAAAGGAGCACCTCCCCCCTCAACACTCTCACCACCGAGACCACCCGTGTCGGAGGGATATCCCACATCGAACCCCCCTGATGGGAGATCCTCGCTCCAGCCGGATACATCGCCATTGACAAATCTTGAGAGGTCCTCATCCATCCTCTTGAGTAGATCTATCATGTCCTTTATGAAGTGATCGAAGGGATCGTCGTAAGGCTTCTTCTTTTTTTCGTCGCCCAAGGGATTCCCCGCCAACAATGAGCCGGAGGACCTATTTAATCACTAACATGGGTGCCCTCATCGACGACCTCGACTGATGACACCTCTCCAGACTTGCTGACCAGTATGGAGTGGGAGGCTATGTCCCTGAACCTAGGAGAGTGCGTGACCACTATCAGCTGGGGTACGTTGAGGGAGGACATGGTCTCAACTAGTGCATCGATCCTCTCCTCGTCTAGGTGAATGGTCGGCTCGTCTAGGAGGAATGTCTCTACCTTCGACATCATGAGAAATCGGGTTATCGCCAGCCTTAACGCCAAGGCAAGGGATATCTTCTCCCCACCGCTTAACCTGTCGAAAGAGAACACCGTTCTTCCCCGCTTCAGGCTTGGCGTGAAGTCATCATCCAGCGTCACGGAGTCGTAGTCGAAGTTGAAAGAGCTGAATATGATGTTAAGTTCCTCCTCCACGGCGGGTCTCGCCCTGTCCCTTATCAGAGGCTGGATCCCCTTATCTCTGCTGAAGACCTCCCTGACCTTAAGGATCTTCAACCTGAAGGCCTCTAACGACTCTCTCTTCCCCATCAACTCCCTCAATTTGGATTCCTTCTTCTTGAGGATCTCCATCCTCCTATCTATCTCCTCAATCTTCCCCTGAATCCTGCTCCTCTTCTGCGTGAGGGAGTTAAGCTTACTCTTCAGGTAATCTATCTCTCTCTTGATGATCTCAAGCTCGGAGGGATCAAAGGAAAGCCCCTCTATCTCTCTATGTATGGACGAGAGTTCTCCTTCTAATTCAAGCTTCCTCCTCTCCAGTTCTTTTACCTCGGAGGCAAGTCCGTCTTTTGTGGACAGGATACCTCTGAGCCTTTGTACCTCCTTCACGGCGGAAAGAGCCTCCCTGTATTCCCCATCAACTGACTCCAGTTCCAAGCCCAAGGACGTGAGCTTTTCCTCTAAATCCTTCTTGAACCTCTTCAACTTTTCTCTCAATTTATCCACGTCTCTCTCACTTAGCTCATCTCTAATCTCCTCTATCCTGATTAGCAGGGCTTCCCTTTCCGCGAGATCCCTCCTTAGGATCTCTATTTCGGCCCTCAACGCGCTCAGGCGAGATACCTTCTCCCTAAGCGGGACTGTCTCCTCCCTGAGGGAGGTAATCTGGTCGCTGATCTCTGATATCTCCCTCTCCAAGGACTTCAACTCATTCTCCCTGGCGATAGTCCCTTCCAAGTTAAAGGAGCTCAGCCCCTTATATTTCGATAAGATGTTTTCCCTTCTCTCCCTGATGGACCTAAGCTCCCTCTCCTTATCCATTATTAGAGAATCTATTTCCCCTATCTCCCGCTTTAATTCGTCCTTCAGCCTCTCCACGGAACCGGGATCCAGCTTGGACCCGCAGAGGGGACATCTGTCCACATCCCCCTCTAGATCCGAAAGATACCGGGATGCCTGTTCCTTCCTCTGAAGTAGTCTAGACCTCTCCTCAACGATACTGCTTAATTCCTTATCCAAGTAGTCCAACTCACCCTCTAACTTGGAAAGTTCCTTGGAGAGGTTCCTTTCACCCTCCTCCGGATCTTTTATCCACCTGCCAAGCAGCTCGGACAGGTTTGAGAGGGTATCCTTGATCTCACGCCTGTACTCTAACATCCTGCGCTCTAGCTGAGATCTCTTACTCTCTAACTGCCTGAGGCGTTCTTCCATGCTAGCTAGGAGGACCTCCTCCCGCTGGAGCCTTTCAATTTCCCGGCTGAGTTTGGACACCTTCTCCCTAAGGATGCTTAAAGAGGAGACCCTTTCCTCGTACTTCGCGAGTTCTCGTCGCATCCTCTCTAAACGCTTGATCTCCTCCTCTAGCGGAGCGATCTCAACCAAGAGACCCCTCACGTACTCGAGCTCCTCGTACTTGGAGGCCTTGATCTCCAGATCTCTTATTCTAAGGAGCTCACGCTCAAGATCCATCAACCTCTTCTTCTTAACATTGAGCTGCTTCGATACCTCGCTTAGTCTCCTCCTTAGGGACTCTTCCCTAGTCTTGAGCTCTCTATACTTTAGATTCTTGCGTTCCAATTCTTCTCTAATTTTCTCCAGTCTCTCCATCTCCTTATTTAGTATTTCCTCCTCCTTTGAAGTTTTCTGAAGATCCTCCAGCAGTTCCTCCCTTTCGGATTCTAGGGAAGCTCTCTCTTTGAAGACATCCCCGATACCCTTGATCTCACTATCTATCGACTGGAGATCGGCGTCCAAACGACTTATCACATCCCTCAGCCCCTCCCATATCCTCTCCAGCATCTCTATGCCGAGGAGTCTCCCCACCACCTCCCTCCTTCTCGAAGGAGTCTGTTCAAGGAGCTGGGCTATCTCGCCCTGCCTGACGTAGATGGCCTGGAGGAACGTCTCTCTGCTTATACCCAGCAGGGCCTCGATCTGCCTGTTCACCTTACTTTGATCCCTCTGGAGGAGCCTTCTCCCATCTGTCACGTCGTATATGGAGGCCGATGAAATCCCTCCCCTCTCCCTCTCTCTAATCAGGAGGTACCTCCGGCCGTCCAGCTCGAACTCGAGTTGAACCTTCATCTTACGCGCGCCGGATCTGATCAGGTTCTCCTGCTTGCTCACGCTCCTAGGATACAGGGCATAAGCCATCGCCTCCAATATGGTCGTTTTACCCGCGCCGTTCTCCCCTATTATCGCATTTATCCCGTCCGAGAACGTCACCTCTGTCTTCTCGTGCGGACCGAAGTTCTCCAGTACTAACCGCTTTATCCTCATGATCCCTCCTCCATGAGGCCGAGGACTCCCTTGACGAACGCCTCCCCCCTCTTGCCCTCCCTGTACCAAAGATCGAATATCCTCAGGGCCAAAGATCTTACCCCTTCGTCCAGATCTAGGGATGCTACTGCGTTCTGGACCAGCTCCTCCAAGCCAACTCCGGTGAGGAGGTCCTTGTCCTCACCCTCCTCAGTGATCCTGCTCTCCCTGACGATCACGTAGAGGGAGAGGTCCATCAGAGCCCTCCTGATCTCGAGGGTAGGCATGCCCGGCCTCACGTCTCCCTTCAACGAGAGCTTTCCATACACCACGGGCCTTCTATCGAACTCTTGGGACGTTAACTGATTTTTCAATCCCTCTATCAGGACGTATAGGTCTTGGGTATTGTTCAGGGTCTCTGAGAAGTATAGGAAGGGCCTGGTCCTCAACCTCAGCTCCTCCATTTCGATGCAGTCCTTGTCGATCTTCACGGAAAGCACGTACTTCCCCTCTCCAGCTAGGGGGATCTCCCTAGTCTCTATGACCTCCGTGGATCCCGAATAGGCGAATACCCTTTTACCACTCCTCCTGACCACCTTATTATGGTAGTGACCCATGGCCACGTAGTCGAAGGAGCTCTTGGCTATCTCAGAGAAATCGACCTCCGGGTAGATGGCTTTTATCATCCCTCTCACGCCCTGATGGAGCATCAAGACCTTGGGGCAGCTCTCACAGAGATTCTTGGCTTTCCTATCTAAGCTCTCTACCGTATCAGCTATCTTGACTCCCCTGCTGGCGTAGGGGGCGCCGGCCACCACTACATCACCGATCCTAGCCGCGCCGGGCCCCAGCCTCACGAAAAGCTTCCCGTACCCTAACCTCTCGAAGAGCTTCCTCAGGTTTATCAGAGGTGAGGCCATCCTCCTCCTGACGGTATCCGGTCCCAGTTCGTGGTTCCCCTCTATTATCGCGATGGGGATGTCCCTCTCCACTATCCTCAGCAAGCCCTCGAAGGCCCTAACGAAGGCCCTGGGATGGGGCCTGTAGCTGTCGAAGAGGTCTCCGGTATGTATCACCAGATCGGGGTCCTGCTGGAGCGCCAGATCCACAGCCATGTCGAACGCCTTGTAGAGGTCCTCCTCCCTCTCGGCCAGATGGAACTGGGCCTTCCCGAGGTGGTTATCGGACATATGGACTATCCTCAAGTTTACCCCCCTATGGAGTCGTAGTACTCGTCGGTAGATGCGCTTAACCTCTTCCTCAAGCCTTCCCTCCACATCTCATAGGCTTTCAGGCTCTCTCCTCCCCTTTTCCCCTCGAACAGCCTCACCTTGACTAATGCTGGTATCCTCACCATGGGCCCCACCACCACGGCCTCGCCCACATCGAGGGAGGGTAGATAGGAGACCATCTCCTCACTCAGGAACTCGGTTGCCCTCCTCACGTATGCTTGGTCTTCGGGTTCCACGACCCTCAGTATGATCTTGTTGACCATCTGGGAGAGGACATCGGAGTTGAGCCTCTTGGGCCTCTGGCTGACGAGGCACAGACCGACCCCGAACTTCCTGCCCTCCTTGGCTATGGATGCAGCAGCTGACGACGTGTAGGTATGCTCCACCGATGGTATGAGGGCATGAGCCTCTTCTAAGACCGCGAAGACTGGTGTTGGAAAGTCCTCGTACCCCTTCCGTATCCTCTTCAGCTTCGCCCTCATGAGGATGGTGTACAGGGTCTTCCCCACCACGACGTCGGTGAGATCCGAATCCAACTGACCTAGATCCACTATTACCAACTTCCCGTAGTTCAGGTGGTCCACCAGTTCGCCGGCAGCTGGCCTGAGGACCCTCCCGTACTTCGACCTCACGAAGTCCACCTTGGCTAGGAGGCTCTCAACGCTCCCCCTGTCGCTGCTAGGAAATGCTATGAGGAATTTGTCATCGGAATCCTTCTCCCTTAAGGACAGCTGTATTATGGCCTGCATGCCGGCCAAGAGGTCATCCATCTCAGCTTCGATCTCAGCCCTCCTCAGGTACTCTCCAAGCCTTTCCCTAATGAGGAGCTCCTTTGCCCTCTTGTAAGCGGCCTTCAGGTAGATGAACTGCTTGGGTGCATTATCGTAGGTAACTCCCAGCAGACCACCTAGCTCCTCGACGGTGAGAGTGTTGGGATCTAGGACGGGATCCACTGTCTCTACCTCGCAGTGGGGACATCCGAACGTCATGCCCGTATACTCCGAGTGCACATCGAATAGTATGGCCACGCCACCCATCCTGACTATCTCCTCCAAGATCACGGCCACCGAGTTGGACTTACCGCCACCAGTAACGGCCAGCACGGCTAGATGTCTCGAGATAAGCTCATCTGGATCCAAATGGACGACTACATCTCCCCTCGTCAGGAGATTCCCCAGCTTTATCCCCTTTCTACCCTCAGGAGGGGCGAATATCCTCCTCAAGAGGTCTGCCGGGGCCTTCCTCACGAGAGCCCCCGTTGGAGGAGGCGCCCTGGGGAGGCCAGCTAGCTCGCTCCCCGAGAGCACCCCTATCATCCTTATGGTCGCCTTCAACCAGTCGGATGGTGATCCCACCACTTCTAGTATCGTATCGTAGTAGTTCGCTTGGAGGAGATCACTCCTAGCCAGCTCCAACGCCCCTCTAACCACGTTACTGACCATACCCAGCAGCTGGGACTCCTCGCTGTCTATCACAACGTAGTCCCCCACCCTAGGCACCACACCAGCATAGGCTATCATCTCGGCCTGCACGGGCGTAGAGTTGGGAGCAATTCTTCCCAAAACGTCACTCTCCAATTCTCTCCCTCCCACTCACCTCCGGAACTAGGAGGTTCCTCGCTAGGTGGGACATGAGATCTCTCCCTATCTTGGCGAGCTCGTGTACCCTCCTAAGGTGATAGGGGTACCCCCTCACGGAGTATCTAGCTAGAGAACCCCGCAGCTCTTCCAAGAAAGAATCATCAGCATCCCCGACCACCTCTACCCTCAGCGGGTTGGTAGCCCTCTCGAGCCTAGCATAGGTCAGCGTGATCCGGTAGGTATCTTCGATACCCGAGTACTCGGGGAATCGAAGTTCGGCTGACTTCGGGCTCAGGTAGCCAGATTCCAGGCTGGTATACCTCCTCACAACCTCCATATCGGGTAGGCGCGAGTTAAAGTAGAGCCTGCCGCTTGATCTCTTCGCCACAGCCACCAGAATACCCCTTCCTCTCCTCATAAGTTCGTTCAGGCTGGAGAGCACCTCATACCTCTCTATGAAGGCCACCGCCCTCCTAACCTCGTCCCTCTCGGGAGATCTCCCCTTCTCATCCTCCAGCACCGAGGTCACGATCTCCTCTATCCTGCTCGAGATGTCCATGAGGTGCGTGTGGGAGACCAATCCTTGGGTGAGATCCACCCCCAAGGCCGACTCAACCTCCCTCAAGATCCTCCTCATGGGGTAGGGCACCTTCTGACCGTAAGGAGTGGACCACAACCCCCTGTCGACCATGGCCAAGAAGGAGCCATCCATGAGCAGGATTTCCGGCTCTAGCTCTAAGGATCTGAGGGCCATCTTGATCTCCATGGTCTCTCGGCAGAAGGAGATCCTCTCCCTGTAGTGATAATCGTCCATCACCCCTATCTGGTACTTTCTACCGATCACAGGCTCGCTATCCCTCATGAAGAGGGAAGCTGAGACCACGAAGATCACTTGGCCTAGGGTGAGGTAGTCGCTGTTGTTGCTCCCATCGATGGCAGCTATCCTCTCCATCTCCCCCCGCCCTATACCGCTCCTCCACTCCCTTCTTATCACCGAGAGCAGGGCGTCACCTTCCACTCCGCTTTTCGGGAAGAGAAAGGAGGACACCCGTGATCTGGCCTCGATCAATGCCTCCTCTATTGACTCAAAGGGCAGCCCTGACTCAACCACCATTCCAGCTAACTCACGACTGCTAAATTTTAACGTGTTCCCGTGATTACCTAGGGGATAATTTGGGAGAGCTGGACGTCTTCTTCAAGCCGAGATCTGTGGCTGTCATAGGCGCATCTAGGAACCCTGAGAGAGTTGGACACATCATTCTGAAGAGGCTGATAGAGATAGGGTTCCCGGGGAGGATATACCCAGTGAATCCGAAGGCTAACGAGATACTGGGGCTCAACTGCTACCCTAGGGTCACGGACATACCCGGCGACATCGACTTGGCGGTCATAGCTTTGAGGGCCGACCTCACTCCCTCAGCCCTAGAGGAGGCGGCTGAAAAGGGGGCCAAGGGCGCCATCGTGGTGTCTGGAGGATTCTCCGAGATAGGGAATGAGCAATTGGAGAGGGAACTGCTTGAGGTGGCGAAGAGGCATGGTGTGAGGGTGATAGGCCCGAACTGCTTGGGGGTATTCGACCCCAAGGACAGGATAGATACCTTGTTCCTCCCAGAGGAGGTTATACCCCGGCCGCGCCTCGGGGAGGTTTCGATAATTACGCAGAGCGGAAGCTTGGGAAGCACCCTCCTCACGATGATCAGGAAGGAGGGGAGGGGGATAAGCAAGTTCGTGAGCTACGGCAACAGGCTGGACGTGGATGAGGGGGACCTGATCTTGTACTTGGCGGAGGACGATGACACTAGGGTCATCGCGGCCTACATAGAGGGTGTGGCCGACGGGAGGAAGTTCATGGACTCTATAAGGGAGGCTTCAAAGAGGAAACCCGTGGTCGTCCTTAAAGGTGGAAGGACCTCGTCAGGAGACAGGGCCGTGAGGAGCCACACGGGATCCTTAGCCGGGAGGAGCGATATATTCCAGGCAGCGGTCCTTCAGAGCGGCGGGATCTTGGTCAACACTTTGAACGAGTTTGTGGACGTTCCGGTGGCCCTAGCGACCCAGCCACCCATGTTCGGGGACAGGGTGGCAGTGCTGACGAATGGTGGCGGATTCGGGATACTGGCGGTGGATGCCTTAGAAATCAGGGGCTTCAGGGTAACTCCCCCCTCCGAGCAGCTGATGAGGAAATTGAGGGAAATGCTTCCCTCGTACTACCCAGTAGGCAATCCGACGGACCTTACCGGCGACTCAACACCGGAGCAGTTCTTGGAGGCTGGACTGGCCTTCGTTGAGAGCAGCGAATATGATGCCCTGTTCCTCATACCCCTGTTCGGGGTCCCCGGGATGGTTCCGGACAAGACCGAGAGGCTATTGCTGGAGTTGGTCGAGAGATCCAATATACCAGTGGTGGCCACCGCAGTCCCTACAACCCCTGATGTCGAGGAGGTACTTCGCAGGATGGAGAAGGGGGGAATACCGATCTACCCGACCCCAGAGAGGGCGGCTGCCGCACTTTACGGGCTCAGGCAGTACGGTCGCTCAGTAGCCCGATCCCGATGAACAATTTTTTTATCCCGTCCCTCGAGGATTCACGGTGATGCATGTTGCCCGGTTTTTGGGAGAGACTCAAGACGAGCATCGAGGCCAAGTTGAATAAGCTGTTGGACAACTTCGAGGACCCCCGAGAGCAACTGGATTACGCGTACGACAAGCTCGTACAGCAGCTCCACGATGTGGAGATGGCCCTATCTAGGGCGATCACCGCTAGAAAGAAGCTGGAGTTCGAGCTAGAGAGGATAGATGAGAAGATAGAGGACCTCGATGATAAGGCCAAGAGGGCCCTCAAGGCCGGTAGGGAGGATCTGGCTAGGAAGGCCCTAGAGAGGAAGCTCGTTCTGGTCAGACAGAAGAAGATATTGGAGGAGAGGATAGCTGACATGAAGGAGGACGAGGAGAAACTGCTTGAGGTGAGGGACAAGCTCAAGACGAAGATAGACCTGTTCAAGGCAAAGAAGGAGCAGCTCAAGGCGGAGTACGAGGCCTCCAAGGCTCAGGTGGAGGTTCAGGAGATGGTCACCGGACTTTCCGAGGACTTCACATCGGCTGCCGAGATAATAGAGAGGGCCGAGGGCAAGGTCAACGAGATGAAGGCTAGGGCCGCAGCTCTGGATGAGCTGGTTGCCACCGGAGGGGCTCTAGATGTCTTGGAACCTGAGGAGAAGGACGAGATTGAGAGGGAACTGGGTAAGATCGAGCTCCAGAGCGAGCTCGAGGAAGAATTGAGGAGACTGAGGGAGGAAGTTGGGGGCTGATCCCAGTTGCCCTCTCTCAGGAATTTTTTAGCTTACGGAGCGGGAGCTATCCTGATCTTCTTCGGCTTGGTCTTCCTGATAGCAAGTTCCTACAACCCCTCTAGGACCGTGTCCGGATTTACCATGCTGCTCTTGGGAGGAGCGGCCATATACGCTAATATGATGGTTAAAAGAGCCCAGGTATCCGAGGAACTCCTCGAGGCGAGGGTAATAAGGCTCGCTAGGAGGAAAGGAGGGTACGTGACCATTGCAGATGTGGCAGCCGACCTGAACCTCCCAGTCGACACGGCCAAGCAGGTCTTGGAGAGGCTTGAGAGGAAGGGCCTAGCGTTTCTGGACTTCGAAAGGATAGGAGATGAGGGGGTGGAGGTGTACAGGATACTGGGTACCAGCAGTTCCGATGAGGAATCATGAGACCGGTGTGCCCGGCGGGACCTTCTCCTCAGGGGTCAGCAGAACGGGTCTACCCTCCCCCACCACCGCAGCGAGTAGCATACCCTGCGACTCTATGCCCATGAACTTCCTAGGTTGCAGATTCGTCACGACGACTATCTGCTTACCCACGAGGCTCTCGGGCTCGTAGTGCTCTGCCAGGCCCGCGACCAGCTGTCTTCGTTCATTGCCTAAATCCACTATCAGCTTTACGAGCTTCCTGCTGCCTTCAACCCTCTCTGCCTCTATTATCTCTCCAACCCTCAAATCCAGTTTTTTAAAGTCTGAAAACGAGATGTAACCCATGGAACCCACCCACTCTACGTGAAAGGTACTATTTTTAAATCAGTAAGAAGGACGTTACTCCTGTAAAGGACCGCTAGAGACGGTCCGAGATAAGAGGTGAGAAAGAGAATGGGAAAGATATCTGTGACTGCGCTGGGTGGAACCCGTGAAGTAGGCAAGAGCGCGCTCTTGCTTGAGGCAGGAGGTACGAGGGTGCTGCTGGATTACGGCATGAAGCTAATACCCAAGGAGCACCCCGAGTTCCCTCCTATACCTGAGAAAGTGGATGCTGTCCTTCTGACTCACGCGCACTTGGATCACTCTGGATCGCTGCCTAGGCTGGTTAGCCATGGACACGATGTACCCATCTACGGGATAGACATAACTAGGGAGTACTCCGAGCTCCTGCTGTATGATGCCATAAAGGTGGCGAAGCTGAAGGGCCATCACATAGGGTACGGACCGAAAGAGGTGAGGAGGATCCTGAACAACTTCAGGCCAGTGGAATTCAATGTTCCCTTCAGGGTGGGCGACTTGGAGGTCACCGCCGTAAATGCTGGCCACATACCCGGCAGCGCCATGTTCCACATAAAGTACGACGGGACGAGCGTCCTGTACACGGGAGACTTCAATACAGTACCTTCCAGGTTGATGCCTCCAGCTAGCATCGATGACATACCGCCGGT
Source organism: Thermoproteota archaeon (assembly GCA_030130125.1). Taxonomy (NCBI): domain Archaea; kingdom Thermoproteati; phylum Thermoproteota; species Thermoproteota archaeon. Next base: position 4,550 of record JARZZM010000011.1, on the reverse strand, counting down.
GGACATACTCATAACGGAATCCACCTATGCTAGGAAAGAGCACCCGCCCAGAGCGAAGCAGGAACTCCTACTCAAGGAGATAGTGATAGAGACCCTGAAGTCCAGCGGGACGGCCATAGTCGCTGGATTCGCGATAGGCAGGCTTCTGGAGGTCGCCATGGCTCTGAGGGCTAGGGGGTTCAAGGGAAGGCTCTTCCTAGATGGGATGGCCCGGAAAAGCACGGAGATAACGGAGTACTTCTCGAACAGGGTTAGGGACGCTAACGACTTGAAGCTGGCCGTGAGGACCATAACTTCCGTGAGGAACTGGCACATGAGGAAGAAGATAACCAAGAGGCCCAATGTGGTGCTGACCACTTCGGGTATGCTCGAGGGCGGCCCGGTTCACTATTATGTGAGAGAGAGGAAGGAGGACGAGAACAGCACCATAACCCTGACAGGCTACCAAGTGGACGGAACCGAGGGAAGGAGGCTGATAGAGGAGGGCAAGATGGAGATAGAGGGAGAAGAAACGTGGATAATGATGAAGGTAAACCAGCTCAACTTCTCTGCTCATGCCAGTAGGTCCGGTATACTAAAACTCATCAGGGAATTGAGGCCGGAGAGCATAATGGTGGTCCACGGGGAGGAATCGGAGGAGTTCGCCAACGAGCTAGAGGATAAGATGGGAATGGCGGCCTTCTCTCCAGAGCTAGGCGAGGAGGTCATATTCTAAAATCACACCCTTATCCCCACTATCCTAACCTTGGCCTCCTTCACCCCCTCAATGCTCTCCACCGCCTTCTTTATTGCTAACGCGAGAAGATCGGCATAAGGGCAGAAAGGAGTTGTGAGGGTGAACTCCACCGTCACTACACCATCCTTCTCCTCTACCTTCTTTATCAGGCCAGCATCCACCATGCTCACCTTGAGCTCCGGATCCTTGACCTTCCTCAAAGCCTCCCATACCTTCCTCTCAATCTCTTTCACTCCTCCTCATCTCCCTCAGGATGAAATCTAGGGGAAAGATCTGCAACACCTTCCTGTCGTCTGTGGGCATGACCTCCACGAGCCTCCCATTCAAACCGAGTTCCCAAACTTCCTTGGCGATATCTTGGAAGGTATACGGATCTATGAGGAGCCTACCTCCGGAGATCACGCCTCTGTACTTGGTTGAGAGATATAGGAGAGCCTCCTCCGGACCCTCGATCTCCCCGTAGATGAGGGTGCCCTCATCAGTCGGCTCCTCATACTCCTTCGCGACGTTCTTAGCCCTCCTAGCCCACCTCATCCTCACCTGATATTCCTTCTGGAGGGCCGGGCAGTAGTAACCCATGATGCCCGTCTCCCTCTCGACGAACTCCAGCACCTCTCTCGCGGCCTCCGCACTTCCCTGAACAGCAACCTCGCTGTCCATCTTAGGCCTGAAACCCATCTTTAGCAATCCATTCCTGTTCGATGGCGTGAACTCCAGCTCGTTGAGGTTTATGAAGCTGGCGCCTATCCTGTCTAGGTAGGAGGCGAGTTCCTTCAGCTTCGACACCCAAGGCTCGCCAGGTATGGAGGGCATCTCCGCTCCCACGATGAATCCCTCGTCTAAGGCTAGTACCATCCTCTCCCAGATCCTCCTATCCCAGCTGTGAAATCTGATCTCATCTAACCCAGCATCCCTCAGAATGGACAGACTTCTCTCATTTATTCCCACGGCGTTGGTGTACATGTGTATGTGGAAGGAGTCGCCGAACCTGCCCTTCAGGATCCGGACGTAGTGGGCCACTTTGTCCACCACTAGCGAGGGTTCTCCGCCGGTGATCCCCGCACCTAGAGCGGAAACGAGTTCCGCCTCCCTGATCACATCTTCATCGCTAGATACCGGGTTCTCGTCCACCAGCACCAAGTCCTTGTCGCGGCGCCACTCGGAGATCGTGCAGTATGGACAGGATTCGTAGAGGGGACACTTACCGGTCACGAATAGGACTATCTTAGCCCCTTCCCAGCAGAGCCCGCAGCCCCTGCTCCAGCCCCTAACCCTGAGCGCACCTAGAGGAAGTTCCTCCATTGATCATCCACGCCAGCTCTTGAGGTACCTCTCCTGCTCTTCCGTCAGAGCGTCTATCTCTATCCCCATGGACGCCAGCTTCAGCCTGGCCACTTCCTCATCTATGCTCCTCGGAACCGGGTGCACCTCTGGCTTGAGGTTCCTCCCCTCCTTGATCAGGTACTCGACAGCTAGGGCCTGATTGGAGAAGCTCATGTCCATGACCTCGCTTGGATGCCCCTCCGCAGCAACCAGATTCACGAGTCTGCCCTCCGCCAACAGGTAGATCCTCCTTCCGTTGGGAAGCAGGTATTCCTTCACGTTATCCCTCATCTCCCTCTTAGAGAGGGCCATTAGCTCCAAGTCCTTGACCGATACCTCCACATCGAAGTGCCCTGCATTAGCCAGAATGGCCCCGTCCTTCATCAGGCTTATGTGCTCCGCCTTGATCACATCCTTGTTTCCCGTGGCGGTTACGAAGATGTCCCCTACCTTAGCCGCCTCCTTCATTGGCATAACTAGGTAGCCGTCCATGGCAGCCATCAGGGCCTTTATGGGATCGATCTCCGTTACTATGACCTTGGCGCCCATTCCGCGGGCCCTCATGGCTATTCCCCGACCGACATGTCCGTATCCGGCTACCACAAAGTATTTACCGGCTATCATAACATTCGTCGCCCTCAGGATGCCGTCGATCGTACTCTGTCCGGTCCCATAGACGTTATCGAAGTTCCACTTAGTCTCCGCGTTGTTAACCGCTATAACCGGGTACTTGAGCACCCCATCTCTAGCTAGGGACTTTATCCTGAGGACGCCCGTGGTGGTCTCCTCGGTCCCACCGATCACACCGTCAGCGAATCCCTTCTCGTGGGCCATCACCGTAATGTCCCCACCATCGTCCATCGTGATGTGAGGTTTGCAGCTCAACGCTCTCTCTATGGCCCAGAAGTACTCATCCTCGCTCATCCCCCTCCAAGCGTACACATCTATTCCCTCCTCTGAGAGGGCCGCCGCGACGTCATCTTGTGTGGAGAGAGGGTTCGATGCCGACAGGCAGACCTCCGCCCCACCCTCCTTCAATGTCAATACTAAGACGGCCGTTTCCTTGGTGACATGGAGGCACGCAGCTATTCTGATGCCCTCTAAGGGCCTCTCCTTGGAGAATCTCTCCGATATTGTGCCCAATACGGGCATATGGGCCTTGGCCCATTCTATTTTCAACGCGCCCTTCTCAGCTAGACCGGGATCCTTGACCTTAGGCATAGCGCATCGCTTGGCTAGTAGCTGAGGAAATAAAAATCACTTCCTCTTTGCTATCTGAATCAGCCAGTGATCCCCTCTCTTCACGACGGCCTTTAATATGTGACCGGTCCTCTTTATCCAGTCGTAAACCTCGTCTACCGATTCCTTATCATTGATGAGGAAGTTTACCGTTTCACCCGGGGAGGCCTTCTTCACGGCTTTCGCTATCTGTATTATCGGATAGGGGCTCCTCTTACCCCTCAGATCGATGGTTCTCATATTCTCACAACCCTCCTCCCAAGCACCTCCTCAACGAGGGCCCCCTCCACCTCCTCATCTAGCATCTTGTACATCAGGTAGGCATCCTCCCCATCAGCATAGTAGGCGGGAATTATCCCGAGCTTCTTGTAGCCCAGATCGTCATACAGCTTTATCGCGGGCTCGTTGGAGACCCTTACCTCGAGGTAAACCGCGTCAGCCCCGTATCCCTTCAGACCCTTCTCCGCTCCCTCCATTAGTGCCTTGCCTATACCCTTCCTCCTGTGCTTCTTGCTCACAGCTATGGAGAGGACGTGGCCAAGCAGGATAGTCTGATCCCTAGTGTAATAGCTCTCGACCCTGCACATCACGTATCCAACGACCTTACCGTCATCGTTTTCCGCCACTAAGAAGCTGTTCGGGAACCTCCTGTAGTTCTCTATGAAGAAGTAGCTGGGGTAGTTCTCAGGCAGGAAGACCCTGTTGATGCGCTCAACCTCCTCCAAGTCCTCGGGCTTGAAGGGTCTTATCCTGTAGCCTTGGAGCATCACATGGAATTTCAACGGGATCATATATTTTAAACGAATGGTGCAGGATCTCCTATGTCGAAAATACCACCCTTAGTAGAAGATGTAGTGGCCGAGAGTTTTGAAGTGAAAGATGTAGTCTACTATAAGGATAAGGTGGAGTTCTTACTGCAGGAGATAAGCCCCTCCGAGACCGGGCCCCTTTTCAAGAGTCTGTATATGAAGTTAACCGGAATGGGCCTTCTCCCCAAGCTATTTCACGATGGGGAGAATCTCAAGTTGCTCGTATTCTCCATTCCCGGGAGGCGGGGTGTCCGTGTTAAGCGTAGGTACCCCCCCTCGGCGGTTACCGTCGCTACCGTCCTGTTCTCTGCTTGGATTATCTCGGATGGGACAGCTTCTCTCTTGAGAGAATTAGGGATGCAGGTGGATGTACTCAGCTCCACGATCTCCCACTCGCTCGGGATACTGGCCTTCCTGCTGGTGCACGAGCTGGGCCACTCGCT
>JARZZM010000010.1 GCA_030130125.1 Thermoproteota archaeon | reverse complement strand
CTCTCCGCTTCTGTTGATGTAGCTGAGTATACCGTTCATCCTCACTATCTTTCCTTGGACGGTGGCTTTTCTCATACCGGGAACCAGCTTGCTGATCTTGATGGTCGGGTAGTGGACCTGCTCATCTTTGGTTACTTGACCCACATCGAGCTCAACGGCTATGAGGGAGAGGGCACCATCGGGCTTAACTAGACCCTTCATCTCCTCCACGTACCTCTTTACCCTCTCCAGCACCTCCTCCACTGTAAGGCCAGCTTTGGAAGCCACTAACCTCACTTTCTCCATGAACTCCTCGTCAAAGCCCTCATCATGTCCAGTCTCCAATCTCAAACACCCAAGCCCTCCACCTCAACAACCGACGGCCTATTCAACCCACCCTCCACTCTAAACCTAACCGGTAGGAATTTCTCCACCAGCCATATATTACTTTCAGCGTGCAGGGTCAGCCTTGAGATACCTATTCTCGACTTTCCCGAGGCTATTGCCAAGTAGGGGATTATCATGTCCCCCGAATGATTGTCAAAAGCCATCTCGGTATCTAACTCCTCCAGCAACTTGGTTGCAGCGTTCTTCCCGACTGCCTCACTCGGCTTACCCCTCTCTCCAAGATCGTCAGCGCCTATAACTGGCTTACTTTCGGTCCAGAGGACTATGCCAGCACCTGGACCGAGATGCCCGTCTTGAGACCAATCCTCCTCTATGGACACCTTGAACCCCCTGCCCTCCAATAACTCACTCGCTGCCCTGATCATCCTCCTCGTGATATGATTAGGTAGCTTGACCGCGTGCGCTCTTCCTCTGATTAGAGAGATGTCATTCCTCTTCACCCTATTGAGACCTGAGAGGTCCGATGGCCACACCCACATCTCCACCAGTCCACCGCCCTTTGGATAATGGCCCCTCCTGATCAATCTAATTTCAGCACGAGCTCCCATCATGGTGAGATTTGGGAGAAAGACCTCTCTCATATAGTCGATGGGAGGTGCCATGGGGACATCCGTTCCCCCTCTAATGAGGAACCTCACACCACTGTCAGATGTCAGGCAAGCTGGCAGCAACGCTTGAATCACGAGAGTCACGCTTCCAGCTGTACCTATGTCTACCTCAAATGATCCCCCTCTCTTATTCTTGGGCACGAAGAGCACCCTGGTGGAACCCACCTTGGCTCCTTCCACATGCGCTTTCGTTAGCTTAGCGAGGGCCATCACGGCATTGAGATGCTGCGGTCTGAGTCCTGGTTTCTTCCTCTTGGCCCTTATATTGTACACCTCAACAGGCTTGAGCGTGACGGCAGACAGGGATAAGGCGTATCTGAGTATGGATCCCCCACCTTCTCCGTAACTTCCATCTATCCTTATCGGCTCCATACAGATGGGAAGGCCCTATGTTCCCCTTTAAATAGCATTCCTTAGTCCCTTAGACCGGTGAAAGGGGATGGCGGGGACGAGAATAGAGTTCGTCATAGAGGAGGTGGACGGTAGGTACGTGGGAATCGGAGTTGGTGGAAGGGAGCTCTACTGCAATACGATCCCTCTCCCCTCCAAAGAGGAGGCGGAGGCCGATCTGAGAGCTACCTGCTACTCTGCCTGGGGGGATTCATTGGATCTGGTGCCGGAGTACCACATACCCTCGGCTTACGGGCTGGCTCTCCTGATAAGTAAGCTGTTCTCCGGTGAGAGTGTGGATCTCTCCGGGATCAGACTAGCCCGCCATCCCCGGGACAAATTTTGGAACGCCATCTTGCTGATGAGCTTCATCCCTAGGGGCATGGTAACAACCTACGGGGAGCTGGCGAGGGCCCTGGGCACATCACCGAGGGCCGCCGGAAACTACGCCTCTCGAAACCCATTTCCGCTCATAGTTCCCTGTCACAGGGTGATAAGGAGCGACATGAGGATAGGGGGCTACAGCTATGGCCCCATACTGAAAGCATCACTGTTAATTGCTGAAGGTGTGAAGGTGGACTTTGACACAGGTAAGGTAGATCCCTCAAGGGTGATCAGATCCGAGGAGTTACTGTCCCTTAAGGGGGTGCGGGGAATTGTCAGTTACCACCAAACCCGTCTTCGCATCTGACTTCGGTACTTCATACTACAAGTTCGGGCCCTGGTGGCTCATGAAGACCGGGCCCGACATGGTAGAGAATAGGGGGTACTTTCCGAGGATATCGAAACTCTCAGCCGAGGTCAGGGGCATAAAGTCTAGGGAAGTAGTGGTGGGTAACGAGGTAGCAGAGTACTTGGAGTCTAGGGCTGACCTATCTAGGCTATATTACCCCATGAGAAATGGCATAGTGGAGAGAGGAGATGAGAGGGGATGGAAGGTCATAAAGGAGCTCGTGAGATACGGGCTTCTCAAATATCACCCTAGAAGAACGGACTCTACTGGAGTTACCTTCCATGGCTTCTTCGTAGTTGCATCTCTAGCTGCTCAAGCACCAACCTACATGTACGAGAGGCTGTTTGAGATCCATAGGGAGGTGAACTCCGAGGAAAGAGGCGACCTCGTGAGGGCGGTCACTATAATACCGCAGCCTCTAGCTGTTGCTATAGCGGAGAAGGCGGTAACATGCATCGTGGTTGAAGCTGGACATGGAAACACCCAGATAACTCCCATAAGCAGGGACGTAATCAAGGCCGCCCTGATTCCTCTTAACAGGGGAGGAAGCGACTCGGACAGGATCGCGGCCCAGATACTGAAGGATCTCGGTTACTCCGACTGAGCTAGGGAGGAGAAATTCGTCCGTATATTCAAGGAAGCGGTGGGTCTCCTTCCCTTAGACGTAGATAAAGC
>JARZZM010000009.1 GCA_030130125.1 Thermoproteota archaeon | reverse complement strand
GGGTCGAACCTCCCTCCAAACTGGAAATTATTTTGACCTATTTAGGCCGAGATACGCCCTCTCGTCAGTTAACTTTTTAAATAGGAAGGTCTTAGGCCCCCTCAACGGGAGGTTGAGGTGATGTCCCGCCAATTTCAGGTGATGTCCCGCCAATATCGATGAGCGACTCCTCCCTGAGGGAATCTCTGGTTTTGTTCGGACTTTTCAAGTTGACCTCCCGCCAGAAGGCGGTTCTCACCCTAACGCTCCGATTCAACGGCAAGATATCCGCCAGTTCTATGGCAAAGATAGCGAGGGACGAGTTCAATATACCGGTCTCATCATTTTGGTTCGCTTTGAGGGATCTTAGAAAGCTGAAACTCGTAGAATTCGGCAACGGAGAGCCAATCCGTCTCACACCAGCGGGCGAGGTAGTTGCGGAGGCCCTGAAGGGGGTGGCATGGTGGGAAAGAGAGTAGTCGTGAAGCTGGGTGGCTCCGTTCTCAAGGGGCCGGAGGACTTCAAGAGGATAGCTGAAATAACAAAGAGGGAGTTCGATCAGGGACACGAGCTGCTACTGGTAGTTTCAGCCATGAAGGGGCACACGGATCAACTAATAGACATGGCCGAGAAGGTCGGTGCCGGTGACGAGCTCCTAGATTCCATCGCTGGCATGGGGGAAGTGCTGTCCGCTAGACTGATGGCCGCAGCTCTGAACTCGGAGGGCGTTCCTTCGGTAGCCATAGACCCGAGCTCACCGAAGTGGCCGGTGATAACCAACGATAGATTCGGTGATGCTGACCCCGATCTTCCCAGAACCTGCGGCGCTGCAATATCACACGTAGAGCCCCTCCTAGGAAGTGTAGTTCCGGTCATATGCGGCTACATAGGGAAGACCAAGGACGGCAAGCTCACTACACTGGGCAGGGGCGGTAGCGACACAACTGCCGTGACCTTAGCTAGGTGCCTCAACGCAGACGAGGTAGTCCTAGTCAAGGACTCCAAGGGAATAATGACCGCTGATCCTAAGATGGTTGAAAATGCCCATCAGATAAGTGAGCTGAAGGCTGAAGAGGCGCTGATGATGTCATTGGGAGGGGCTAGGGTACTGCATCACAAGGCGATTCGCTACTTGGCACCGACCGTGAGGATGAGGGTGGTCTCCATAGGAGAGGGGAGGTTCACTGGCGGCGGTACTGTGGTGCACGGCCACATCCCCGATTTACATGTGGAGATACACGAGAAGCCCATCAGCATGGTGACCTTGCTCATGAATGGTCACGGACTCAACGTGAGTGGGATGGAGGGTATACTCTCCATAAGTACGCTCGACAGGGCCACGATAATGTATGTCGATGGCGATTCGGAGGACACGGTGAGGAAGCTCCACTCCTTGGTAGAGAGGGGAGAGGCGAAGGCGGTAACGGTCAGGAGGGATGTGGCGATGATAAGGGTGTGGGGAGCGGCCATAGAGGAGATCCCTGGGGTGATTCACAAGATATCTGAACCCTTGGCTGCGATGGGCATAAACATACTGGGCCTCCAGACGGTTCACAACAGGATCGCTGTTTTCGTTGACTGGAAGGACAGGGAGAGAGCAGCTGAGGAACTCAGAGTGATCTTGGGGTGAAAGAATGAAGGTAGCCCTACTGGGTGGCACCGGGGCCGTAGGGCAGCGGTTCGTCAAGATGCTATCGGGCCACCCTTGGTTCGAGCTTGCTGTGATAACTGGGAAGACCAGCGTCGGGAAGAGGTACGGGGAGGTGAACTGGGTCCTAGAGGGAGAGGTACCGGAGGAGTTCAGGGACATAGTGGTGAGAGAGAACTCGCTGGAGAGCCTGAGGGAAGTGGATCTGGTGTTCTCAGCCCTGCCGTCCAAGGAGGCGAGGAGGTTTGAGAGGGAGCTGATGAACCGTGGCATACCCCTAGTGAGCAACGCGAGTGCCCTGAGGATGGACCCACTGGTTCCCTTGATCATACCGGAGGTGAATCCAGACCACCTCTCGCTGATCGATAGGCAAGAGGAACTTGGAGTTGGGCCTGTGGCCACGGATCCCAACTGCACGACCACAGTGCTTACCCTTCCCTTGAAGCCATTGCACGACGCCTACACACTCAAAAGACTCGACGTAGCCAGCTACCAGGCCCTCTCAGGGGCAGGCTACCCAGGAGTTCCCTCCTATGATATCATCGATAATCTAATTCCCTTCATCTCGGGAGAGGAGGAAAAGGTACAGAATGAAACTAGGAAGCTGCTAGGTGAGGTAAATGGGGGCGAGGTCATATTTGCATCCTTTGATGTTCAGGCCACGTGCATTAGGGTCCCCGTCTTGGACGGTCACACGGTAGCGGTGCACGCGGAGTTCGAGGAAGAAGTGGATCCCGAGGAGGCGGCCAAACTCCTCCAGAATTTCAGCTCCGAGCCTCAGCGCCTGAAACTACCCACCGCTCCAGCAAGACCCGTTCACGTGAGGAATGAGGGTGACAGGCCTCAACCCAGATACGACAGGGATGCGGAAGGTGGTATGAGCGTCGTGGTTGGCAGGATCAGGAAGGGGACCAACAACCATTCGCTTCTCTTTGTGGTGGTGGGACATAACACGGTAAGAGGGGCAGCGGGACAAGCCATCCTCCTAGCTGAACTGATGAGAGTAAAGAACATCATCTAACCTATTTTCACTGTTCTTGGACTGGAGAAAGCTTATGTAATTGGCTCCACCTGCGTCTCCTATGATACTGTCGGACAGCAGCATACGCTCCCTTATCGAATCGGGTGAGCTTTCCATAGATCCCCTGTACGACGATACGATCAGGGAAAACGGGGTTGATATGAGGATAGGGCCCGAGATAGCCTTCCCTATAGTCACTGGGGAGGTAATAGATCCGATCAGGGACAATCCCGCCAAGCATTTTTCCGTCAGGGAGATCCCCGACGAGGGGATAATAATACCGGGGAACACCTCAATCCTCTTGGTAACCGAGGAGTACGTGAGAATGCCCAAGGATGTGGCTGCCCTCTGCGGGCTCCGCTCCTCCATTGCTAGATGGGGTTTCGTCGCCCCTCCAACGCTGATAGACGCTGGCTTCGAGGGTCAACTGACGATAGAGGTCATGTGGACCAGACCTGCGCCCGTGAAGCTGTACAAGGGCATAAGGTTCCTTCATGTGGTGTTCTTCAGGGTGGAAGGTGAAGTAGAGAGGCCGTACAGCGGGAGCTATCAGGGGCAGAGGGGTGTGACACTCCCCAAGAAGCTCGAGAACACCCGCTTAAGCAACAAGGTTTAACCCTTAACTCGGATATCGGAATCAAGGTTAGAGCTCAGTTACGCTTAGGGTAGGTTAAATTCAATACGTTCATCTTCGAAAAAAGTTTTCAACACTGCAGACTAAACTTTATTAGTTGAGAGGTGCTGATCTCTGCCGGACCGTCCACAAAGGGGGCCCCATACTTGTGTCAACTTTTTATTATAATATCAAATTTATCATAAATCTATGTTCGTATAAAAAGATAAACCGGAAAAATGGAGTGGAAAAGATCTAGGTAGGGTTCTTATAGATCGCTCCCGTGATGGAATTGATAGGGGTATGCCGGTCACTAAGGTAGTTAAGAGGGACGGTAGAATCGTCCCATTCGATGCCTCTCGTATAAAGAGGGCCATAGAGGGGGCTATGCGGGAGGTAGGACATTATGATGAAGCTAAACTTGATAAGGTAGTTAGATACGTGCTCAGAGTCATAAACAGGACGTTCAGCGACGATAATCCGCCCCACGTTGAGGAGATCCAGGACATAGTGGAACTCGCCCTGATGAAGTACGACCTCTTCGATGTGGCCAAGGCCTACATACTCTACAGGAAGGAGAGGGAGAAGATAAGGAAGGAGAAGATGGCCATTCTGGGCAAGGACTACGTGGATGATGTGGATAAGAGGCTCTCTCTAAATGCCATCAGGCTCCTTGCCGCTAGATATCTACAGAAGGACCCGGACGGGAGGCTGAAGGAGGACCCGAAGGGTATGTTCATAAGGGTCGCCTCCCTAGTGGTGATCCCTGACGTGCTACACGATCCCAAGGTGTTCGATAAGGATGGCGGCCAGCCAATTCACCCAAAGGAGGAGTTCTCACCTGAAGAATGGGAAGGTAAGGTGGGGCTTAAGAACGGACATCCAGAGGACCATTTAGCCCCTACCTTCACTTGGAACAGCTACCACTTGGAGAGGATGAAGGCGCTCTACGATGAACTCAACGAGCAGGGGAGGATGAAGGTGAGCTGGTCCCAGTTCTGGGAAATGCTCCTCCATGGAGAGTTCGATCACCATTACCAAGACTTCCTCAACTATTACAGGCTTATGGTCGATCTGAGGTTCCTTCCCAACTCCCCGACGCTGTTCAACGCTGGCACTAGGCTGGGTCAACTATCGGCATGCTTTGTATTGGACATAGACGATAGCTTGGAGTCGATAATGAAGGCTGCCACGGACGCAGCGATGATATTCAAGTCCGGCGGAGGTGTCGGAATAAACTACTCAAAGCTCAGACCGCAGGGCGACATAGTCAGGTCAACCGGAGGTCAGGCCTCGGGGCCGGTCAGTTTCATGAGAATAATAGATGTGATCACGGACGTGGTGAAGCAGGGAGGGCGCAGAAGAGGAGCAAATATGGGCATACTGGAGGTATGGCATCCCGACATATGGAAGTTCGTGGAGGCCAAAGCCAAGCCCGGTCAGTTCGAGAACTTCAACATCTCGGTGATGATAACGGAGGACTTCTGGCCCAAGTTCGAGTCTGGAGAGGAGTACACCCTCATCAATCCCAGAAATGGCGAAGTTTGGGATACCCTGAATCCTAGGGAGTTCTTCAGGAAGATAGCCGAGATGGCTTGGCGCACCGGAGATCCAGGTGTGTTGTTCGCTGATAATATAAATAAAAGAAATATAATGAAAGAAGCATTAGGTGAAATAAAATCAACTAATCCCTGCGTAGCTGGCGATACTAGGGTGCTCACGCCAGCAGGATGGTTCCGAGCCTCTGAAATCTATCGACTATCTAAGATGAGGGGCCCCGTCAAGGCGGTAGCCGTTGATGAAGATGTCTTGGGCGATAGCGGTGAGCCTCAAGCCTATGAGACAGAATTGGTAGCTACGGAGGGAGATGAGGTCATCTACAGGACTGTACATGGAGATGAATTGAGGCTCCTCATTCCAAAGAGGGTCAGAGCTTGGGTCTGGCATGTGGGAAGGAAGCAGGGACTGAGGGTGGTCACGAAGGAGGGATATGAGTTGACACTCACCCCAGAGCACAAGGTCCTCACGCCAGAAGGCTGGATAGAGGCGAAAGATCTCAAGCCCGGGGATAAGATCAAACTGGCGAGGTTGCACCCTTGGTTCTTGGATGAGGTCTATGAAGGTAGTTACGACTTGGACGAGGATGTGGCCTTTGCGTTGGGTTGGCTGGTTGGTGATGGGACCCTGAACAAGCATTATGTAGCGTGGTTCTTCAGCCACGGAGATAAGGCTGCTGAGGAGAGGGTCAGGAGGGGGATAGAGAAGATCGGAGGCAACCCACTCTCCCACACTTACGTACTGAGCGAGAGCGAGCACAAGGTCCAGTACAACAGGGCAACGACTGTCTACAAGAATGTCATGAAACTGATGGGTCAGACGATGGAGAGGAGCAGAGAGAGAAGCCTGCCCGATGTAGCATGGAGCCTCTCACCTAGAGCCCTGTTAGCGTTCCTCAGCGGCCTGTTTACGGCAGACGGGTATGTGGACGCAGACAGGGCGGTGAGGCTGACCAGCGCCAGCTTGGAACTACTGAAGGAGGTACAGGTGCTGCTCACCACCTTTGGAATATACTCAGCCATATACGAGAGGCCCTATGAAGGGAAATTCCATTACACGACTAAAGATGGGGAGGAGAGGACTTACAAGGCCGGTGGATACTACGAGCTGATAATTAAGGGCTATAGCAGGAAGATCTTCAAGGACTTAATAGGATTTGAGAGCATTGAAAAGCTGGAGAAACTTCTCTTAAGAAAAACAAAGAGGGACTCGGTATGGGTAACTGTCTCCTCTGTGGAGGATGCTGGTTTAGTGGACTTCTACGACTTCACCGTCCCAACATATCATAACTACATCGCGAACGGTCTGATAAACCACAACTGTGGTGAGGAGCCTTTATATCCATATGAGTCTTGTAACTTAGGAAGTATTAACTTATACGCTTACATCAGGAGAGAGAACGGAATTACATCCTTCGATTGGGATTCTTACTCTGAGGATGTAAGACTGGCCCTTCGTTTCCTCGACAATGTCATCGATGTGAATAAATTCCCCATTCCGGAAATAGAGAGAAACACCAAGGCCACGAGAAAGGTCGGTCTCGGTTTGATGGGGTTGGCTGACGTCCTCTTCGCGCTAGGAATACCGTACAATAGTGAGGAGGGGTTCGATTTCATGAGGAGGGTGGCTGAGTACCTCACCTACTTCGCCATGAAGGAGAGCGTTGAAATGGCCAAAGAGAGGGGGACCTTCCCACTTTACGGGAGATCAGGGTATGTCAAGGGGGAAATGCCGGTCGAGGGCTTCTACCATCCGGAGTGGTGGCACCTAGACTGGGACACCCTTAAGGACGAGATACGGAGGTACGGGATCAGGAACGCCGAAGTAACGACGATAGCCCCGACTGGTTCCATCTCCATGATAGCCGACGTTTCATCGGGAATAGAGCCTCAATTCGCTCTGGTGTATGAGAAGAGGGTATCCGTCGGCTCTTTCTTCTACGTGGACAGGGAACTGGAGAGGCAGCTCAAGGGGAACGGCCTCTACCACGAGAAGCTTCTTAAGGAGATTGCCGATAATGGGGGTTCGCTTCAGGGGATAGAGCCTCCCGAGGGCAAGGAGGAGCTCTTCAAGAGGATGCAGCAGGTGTTCCTCGTGGCCTACGACATACCGTGGTGGGATCACGTCAGGGCCCAGGCGGAGATAGCCAAGTGGATCTGCGCTGCTGTGAGCAAGACAATAAACATGCCCAACTGGGTGTCCGTCTCGGACGTTGAGAAGGCCTACCTGTTCGCCTACAAGCTGGGATTGAAGGGTATCACCGTCTATAGGGACGGCTCTAAGGCGGCTCAGGTTCTCGTGACCCCCTCCCAGAGGAAAGGCGAGTACGTGGTGAAGACAGAGAACCAGACGCTTAAGATGATGGAGATGCTCGGTATAGAGCTCCCCCAGCTCAAGAAGGCTCCCGTTGAGGAGAAGGCTCTAGCTCAGCCGGTCTTCAAACCTCCATCGCCACAGCCAGCGAATCACGTGGAGAGGTGTCCAGAGTGCGGCAGCACTAGGCTGGTGTACAAGGAGGACTGCGTCACCTGCCTGGACTGCGGGTGGTCTGCCTGCGTGGTCTCTTGAGGGGACTCAAGTGAGAGAGGGGCTCGTGCACCTCTATACGGGTAACGGCAAGGGAAAGACCACGGCGGCTTTTGGCTTGGCGTTAAGGGTAGCCGGAAGGGGAGGTAGAGTACTTATAGTCCAGTTCCTGAAGGGACTACCGACGGGGGAGGTCATGGCGGTCAGAAAAATACCTGAGATAGAGGTAAGGAGGTTCGGCAGCGAGAGGTTCGTGGATCCAAAGAGGCCAACAGAGGAAGATATAGCCATGGCCAAGAGAGGTCTCAAAGAGGCCATGGAAGCCATGTCCTCCGGTAACTACAGGTTGGTGGTCTTGGACGAGGTGAATGTGGCTGTGGCCTTCAATCTAATCGATGAGAGGGAGGTGATCTCGGCGGTCAAGTCGAGGCACCCACGCACGGAGGTCGTCCTCACTGGAAGGTACGCTCCTCCCTCTTTTTACGAATTGTCGGACTACGTGACCGAGTTCAAGGAGGTAAAGCACCCCTTCTCCTCCGGGATCCCCGCACGTGAAGGTATAGAATATTAACACATGTCTGTTCACTCTTTTTACGAAATAAGCATTCTAGAGGGTTCGGGTACTCCCACTGAGGGATCCCTCCTACTTTAAAGGGAAAGCCTCCCTTGCTAGCGAGGTGGTCTTACATGCTGGCTGAGAACCCGGTATCACTCTCAAGAGGAAGGAAGATGACCCGTGAGGAGCTCTCCCAAGCCCTGAGGTATGCCATTATAGCTGAACTAGATGCTATAAACCTCTACATTCAATTTGCCAGTGCAACAGACGATGAGAAGGCCAGAAAGATATTCTTAGACGTGGCAAGGGAGGAAAAGACTCATGTAGGAGAGTTTCTAGAGCTCCTCCTCTCTCTGGACCCTGAGCAGGTGAAGGAGCTAGAAGAGGGAAGAAAGGAAGTGAAAGAACTACTAGAAAGCCACTAACATCCCTAATTTTTAATGACAAGCCCAAGTTTCTCTGACCACACCACAATAAGGATGCACCAGACTGTCCCGGGTTACCCGCTAAGAACTACCTACGTACTCCGACGATAGACGAAAAAATCCCAATATATTTTATGCTCGGGCTAAAACATAAAAATAAATTTTTCTCTATTGCATCTTCAAAAATATATTTAGATAATATCGGAAATTAAATTCACAATAATCAACTAGGAAAGCTTTTAACTATTATTTCGAATCTCGAACGGGGCAAGGAATCATGGAAGGTCTCGGTTTGACAAATGAGGTCCTTGTGACATTTTCCTTAGGCATTGCGATAGGTATAGGACTTGGGATAATCGGTTTTATCCTCGGTAAGATACTATCTCCGGCTAAGGAGTATCCCAGAAAGAGAGAGAGATATGAGTGCGCTAACCCGCCGCGGGGAAGGGCGAGAGGCCTCTTCATGATGCAATACTATCCCTTCCTGATCCTGTTCCTTACCCTAGAGCCTATCATGATCTACTCTTTCCTATTCCTCATGGAGGCCCATAGATACATTCTAAACACCACTCTTCTTTTCGGCGCCATGGTGGCGATCCTCGCATCCCCTCTCGTGTTCGGGATATACTACGTTAGGAGGCTGGAACTATGGTCTGCGCATTAGAGGGAAGTATGTGGGTTGGTAACTTGGAGAAAGCCGCCAGGAAGGCGGCAGCTTGGCTGGTGAACAAGACTCCCATCAGGAGCCTGAGGGACTGGGGGATAGCCTTCTCCCTCTGGCCGGTCCACTTCACCACCGCCTGCTGTGGAGCTGAATTCGGAGCCTCCGCCGCGCCCAAGTTCGACACCGAGAGGTTCGGGTTCCTCCCCTTTATAGCGTCTAGGCAGTGCAACGTCCTCTTCATAGAGGGGACCCTCAGCAAGAAGATGGCCGAGGCGGCGATATGGGTCTACGAGCAGATGCCCGATCCCAAGTTCGTGGTTGCCATGGGTGCTTGCGGCATAGATGGCGGCATATTCTGGAACAGCTACAACATAGTGAGACCGAAGGACATCCTTCCAGTTCACGTCTACATCCCTGGATGCCCGCCAAGACCCGAGGCAGTTGCCCAAGCGATAATCATGCTTCAGAGGAAGATAAGGAAGGGGGAGCTGGTGACCTATGAAGTTTGAGGAACTGAAGAGTCAAATAGAGGAGAGGATGAAGGATCTGGGCGCTGAGGTCTCCGGGAAGGAGCCGAATGTGGTGGATGTGAAAGTCTCTCGGGAGAAGATAGTGGAAGCAGCGAAGAGGCTCAAGGAAATGGGCTTCGACCATGTTAAGGCAGTCACGGCCATCGATTACCCTAACGAGAGATTCGAGGTGGTGTATGTCTCATCCTCATACTCCAACTTGGAGCTAGCCTACTTCATAGTCAACCTGAGGACCGACCTGCCCTACGACGACCCCAAGATGCCTTCCTTGCTGGAGGTCTGGCCGAGCGTCCTATATCAAGAGCACGAAGAGCACGATCTCATAGGGATAATGTTCGAGGGTCATCCTAGGATGGGTGAGAGGTTACTGCTTCCAGAAAGCTACGAGGGCATACCGCCACTCAGGAAGGAGTTCAAGGTGAAGACGGAGGGGATAAACGCATGAGCTTAGAGGAGAGAGAGCTAGAGGTACTAATAGGCCCTCAACATCCCGCATCAGGGCACATGAGGCTCGTGGCCAAGATAGACGGGGATATAGTGGTAGAGCTGAGGCCTAACATAGGTTACGTGCATCGATCGGTAGAGAAGCTGGCAGAAGTCAAGAAGTACCTTCAGATAATACCTTTGGTGGAGAGGCCTTCTTTGGCTGATACCACCGCCAACAACTTGGCCTACGTCATGGCTGTGGAGAAGCTGCTGGGAATAGAGCCACCACCTAGGGCACAGTACCTGAGGACCCTCCTAGCGGAGATAAACAGGATTCACAGCCACTTCTACGGCATGGGCATTCATGGGGTCATGATAGGGTCATCAACCGCTTACATGTGGTGCTTCGGAGACAGGGAGCCCCTAATAGAACTGGCACAAGAGCTGACTGGTGCCAGACTAACCTATTCCTACATAGTGCCCGGAGGGGTGAGGAGGGATCTGCCTCAAGGCTTCGAGGACAAGGTGGAGAAGGTGATGAGGTACCTAGAGAACAGGATGCCCGACTACTTCGACATCTACTTCAACAACCCTGTGACTAGAGCTAGGCTCGAGGGAGTGGGGGTACTGACCAAGGAGGATGCGATAAAACTTGGCGTGACTGGGCCGAACCTAAGGGCTAGCGGCGTTCCCTACGACGTAAGGAAGGCAGAGCCCTACGCGGCCTATCCCGAACTGGATTTTGACGTGATAACGGAGGAGGATGGCGATGCATTCGCTAGGGTCATGGTAAGGGTGAGGGAGATACAGGAGAGCATCAAGATAATCAGACAGGTCTTGAAGAAGATACCTGACGGTCCCATCCTCGACGAGAAATACATGAAGATGATCCCGCCGAACCTGAGGAAGCAGGTGGAGGAGACCGGTCACATAAAGTTCCCCGGAGTCTTCGCCAACCTAAGGGTCCCGGCCGGAGAGGCCGTGGCTAGGGTAGAGGGAGGAAGGGGAGAGGTCGTCTTCCACATAATCAGCGACGGGAAGATGAGTCCCTACAGGATGAGGATGGTCACCCCCTCATTCAGGAACGTCATACTCTTCGAGCACCTCACCAAGGGAGCCAGAGTCGCCGACATCCCCGCGATTTACGGTAGTCTGGATTACTTCCCGCCGGAGGCTGATAGGTGATGCAGGACCTGTTGAGTGTAATATTCGAGCCTTATGTGTTCGTTCCCCTGATATTTCCGGGGATAACCGTAGCTTTCCTGCTCCTACTCGTGATTATCTGGCTTGAGAGAAAGATAGCAGCCAAGGTGCAGCTGAGGTATGGTCCCCTCTACGTCCTCAAACCGTTGGGCGGTGCAATACAGATGGTCGCCGACCTGCTCAGGTACCTGTTCCAAGAGCCCATCATACCGAAGACCGTCGACAAGCTGGCCTTCATAATGACCCCTGCTCTGCTCTTTGGCGCCGCCTACCTGCCCACCATAGCTATACCAGTCAGCCCCACGTTCTACGCCTTCAGAAGCGATCTAAGCCTCCTCATAGTGCTGGCCCTATCAACCCTAGCCCCGATATTCACCGTTGTGATGGGATGGGCCAGCAACAACAAGTTCTCCCTAATAGGGGGTGTGAGAGAGGGCTACATAGTAGTCTCCTATGAGATACCCATGTTCCTGTCGGCACTTTCCATTGCCATTCTCTACGGTTCCTTAGACTTGGTGGAGATAGCTGAGGCACAGAAAGGCATATGGGGAATCTTCCTGAATCCGGTGGCGGCCATAACTATGCTCGTCCTCATGTACATGTCCACCAGCAAGTTCCCATTCGAGATACCCGAGGCTGAAAGCGAGATAGTCGCAGGCGCTTACACCGAGTACAGCGGCATTCTCTACGGTCTGGTCATGGGAGCTTCCTATGTGAAGCTTTACGTGCTCAGCTTGGTGTTCACAATACTCTTCTTGGGAGGATGGAACCCCATACCAGGTTTCATGGCCAACGATCCGCTCCTGCCTGGGGTCCTGCTCTTCATCAAGGCCTTCATCATAATAGTGATAGGGGCCTTCCTCAGGGCCGTCTACCCGAGGTTCAGGATAGATCAGGCGATGGACTTGGGATGGAAGACGATGCTGCCCCTGTCGATAATCTCCATCTTCATCTCACTGGTTGAGATCATGATAATGGGAGGTGCTTGAGTTGGCAGTTGAGAGGACGATCCGTCACATAAAGGCCCTCGCAACGGGGGCCAAGTACATGCTGGGTGGCCACAGGCTCACCCTCATGTACCCTGATGACATACAGGAGTTCCCCGACGGCTACAGGGGGATGATAGAGTACGACTGGGATACCTGCATAAAGTGCGGTCTCTGTGCTATGGTGTGCCCGGCCGACGCGATGAAAATGTACATCTCGAAGGAGGAATCTGAAGAGGGTAAGAGGCCCGTGAGGAGGCCCGGCATAAACTACACTAGGTGCATCTTCTGCGGGTTCTGCGTGGACATATGCCCGACTAACTCGCTCAAGTTCACCAAAGTACACGATGTTGCATTCTACACGTTTGAGGAGCAGATCTACCCGCCTGAGAAGTTCAGGGAGGGAATACCAAAACCCCAGTACGACAAGGAGCCCAGAAAGGTGAGGGCCGTTCTGGATGAGAAGAGGGGGATAAGGTATGAGCC
>JARZZM010000008.1 GCA_030130125.1 Thermoproteota archaeon | reverse complement strand
ATACTTGTGACCGACCCCATAGTGATGAAGTTGGGGGCGAAGGAGGGAGATCTGATCCGGATACATCGTGAGGAGGGCTTCTATTACAGGTATGTGGTTAGTAGAAGTTGATTTTTACGATTATGTTGTGGGGGTTGTTTCAGTGCCGTCGACCGTGAATGTTGGGGATGTGAATATCGATTTCTACCCTATAGTAAGGGCCTACTTCCGGGAGCGGAAGCTCTCGGATGTCCAAATAGAGTCCTTCAACAGGTTCCTAGAGAGGGGAATACAGGAGGTCATAGATGCGTTCAAGGAGTTGGAGCTCGTAGAGAACTACAAGTTGGTGTTGAGCAGGGTCTACATGGGCAGGCCCGAGGTGGAGGAGTACGATGGCTCATCGCTACCTGCAATGCCAAACGAGATAAGGCTTAGGAATGCCAATTACCTCGCTCCAATAGAGCTGGAGATAAAGGTGTACTCAGGGGGAATGGAGCTGAAGAGTGAGAGGGTGAGGATAGGCCACATACCCATAATGGTCAGGTCCAAGGGCTGCTACCTCCACGGGCTGGATAAGAAGAGGTTGATAGAGAAGGGCGAGGATCCCAGGGATCCCGGAGGATACTTCATCATAAACGGATCGGAGAGAGTGCTCGTCATCAGGGACGATCTAGCGCCCAATAAGGTGATAGTCGAGCAGACCACGGCGGAGAATAAACCGTACTCGCATGTAGCTCAGATAGTGTCCGCTAAGGCTGGTCTGAGGACCAGGCTCTACCTAGAGTACTACACTCGGGACGGGACGATAAAGGCCTCCACCGGGGCCATAAGGGGAGTTCCCGTCGCCATGCTGCTGAAAGCTCTCGGGCTTGAGAGGGATGAGGATATAGTTGATGCCATATCTAGCGACGAGGAGATAAGGAACGAGTTCCTCTACAGCCTCGACGATGTCCAGAGGCGGGCTGAGGAGGAGGGCACTGTCGGGATGCTCACTCAGGAGGAGGCCTTGGACTACATAGGTAGGAGGCTTGTGCAAGCAGTTCCCAAGGCAGACAGGGTGAGGTACGCGAAGGAGTACCTGAAGAACAACCTGCTCCCTCACATTGGGAACAGCGAGGAGGACAACATAGTAAAGGCCTACTTCCTAGCCAAGATGATAGAGAAGCTGCTTAAGGTCGTGAGGGGTAAGATCTCTCCCGACGATAAGGATCACTTCTCCAATAAGAGGCTCAGACTAGCTGGAACCTTGATGCAGGAGGTCTTCAGAGACGCGTTCTACCAGCTGGTGAGGAGACTTAAGGAGAAGGCGGATGAGCAGCTCAGCAGCGGTGTCTATGACTTGGACGTCAGGAGAATTCTAATGAGTCAGAAGATGATCACTCAACGTATATTGAGAGCAGTAGCCACCGGAGCCTGGCCAGGAGGCGATCTGGGCGTCAGCCAGAACTTGGAGAGGACCAACTACATAGCTACGCTGCACCACTTGAGGAGGGTCAACTCGCCCCTACCAGCTGGGCTGCCCCTTCACGAGGCGAGGCAGATCCACGGTACTTCCATAGGAAGGTTGTGTCCTCTTGAAACCCCAGAGGGAACGAACGTGGGGCTGGTCAGGAGCCTCGCCGTGTTCAGCGACGTGACCTTCGGGGCCGATCCGGAGCCGATTATAGAGATGGTCTTGGACTGGGGCGCCAAACCCGCGGCCCAGGCCATGCCCAAGGAGGTGGGGATGCTAACTCCCATATATGTGGATGGCAGGCTCATAGCTTTCACCGACAAGCCAGAGGATCTGGTAACATTTCTCAGGGAGAAGAGGGCTGAGATGAGTCCTGAGATAAATTTCACCTACAATAGGGAGGAGAATGCCGTCTACATAAACGCAGACGCTGGCAGGATGAGGAGGCCCCTCATACCTGTCGATAGGATAGAAGAGGCGATAAAGCTCCTGCCAGAGGTGGAGGCTGGCAACATAAGCTTCTCCGATCTCGTGAAGATGGGGGTTGTGGAGTTGCTGGATGTGGACGAGGAGGAGTCCGCAGTCATTGCTTACAGCCTCAAGGAGCTGAACGAGAAGCACACCCATCTAGACTTCGCTCCCTACGCTATGTTCGGTGTTGCTGCCTCCCAGATACCCTACGCGGAGCATAACAACATACCTAGGGACATAATCGGCGCCAACATGGTCAGACAGGGTTTAGGCGAGTACGTCGCCAACTGGAGGCTCCGGTTCGATTCTAGGGCCTTCCTAATGTTCTACCCGCAGAGGCCCATAGTAAGGACCCGGGGATCCGAGATAACGGGTTATGATTACAGGCCCTCCGGACAGAACCTCGTCGTCGCTCTCATACCTATGGACGGGTACAACATGGACGACGCCTTAGTCATGTCGAAGGGCTCTATAGATAGAGGCGCTGCAAGAGCGGTCTTCTTCAGGACCTACGAGGCCGAGGCCCGGAGACAGGCCATAATCGAGGGTGATAGGTTCGAGAACCCTCTGCCGCTCAAGAAGGTGTCTGGAAAGAAGGAAGAGCAATACTACCAGAAGCTCGGAGAAGATGGTATAGTGGATCCCGAGACCTACGTTGAGGGAGGGGATGTCCTCATAGGTAAGACTAGCCCTCCTAGGTTCTCACCGGAGCTGTCCATCGGAGGGGGCTACCAATACACCTTCGAGAGGAGGGACACCTCCATAGCCATGAGGGCTTGGGAGAAGGGTGTGGTCACGGATGTCCTGCTAGCAACTAAGACCGGTGGGGAGAAGCTGGTCAGAGTCAAGGTCAGGGACACTAGGCCCCCCGAACTGGGAGACAAGTTCGCCACAAGGCACGGTCAGAAGGGAGTGCTCGGCATGATATACAGGCAAGAAGATATGCCCTTCACCTCCGAGGGGATAGTGCCTGACATAGTGCTCGATCCGCACGCCATACCCTCTAGGATGACTATAGGCCAGCTCTACGAGATACTGGCGGGGAAGGTAGGCGCTCTTGAGGGCAGGTTCGTTGACGGCACCCCGTTCATGTCTGAGCCTGTGGAGGACCTCATGGAGGCCTTGAAGAAGCTTGGATTCGAGTACAGCGGTGAGGAGATAATGTATGATGGCAGGACCGGTCGGATGATAAGGGCTCCCATATTCATAGGCATCAGCTACTACCAGAGGCTCAAGCACATGGTCAGGGACAAGATACACGCCAGGGCCAGGGGACAGATGCAGCTCCTGACGAGACAGCCAGTCGAGGGAAGGGCCAGGGGTGGTGGACTCAGGCTCGGTGAGATGGAGGGAGAGGTGCTCATCTCACACGGAGCCGCTTCGGTAATGAGGGACAGGTACGTTGAGCAGTCAGACAAGACGATAATCTACGTCTGCAAGAATTGCGGCACGGTGGCGTTCTTCAATCAGAGGACTAACGAATTCTTCTGTCCGAGGTGCCAGTCATCCGTTGAGGTGAAGCCGCTGATCACCAGTCACGCCTCGAAGCTGTTCATTGACGAGCTGATGAGCGGTCACATAGACGTTAGGCTGGATGTGAGGGAGGAGGTCTGAAAGAGGAGGTGATTCCATGGCGCTAATATGGGAACCGGTGGCCGATGAGGAGGCCATTCCCTACAGCCTCAGGAAGGTGGTGTTCGGTCTTATCTCCCCGTCTGATGCCCGGAGGATAGGATTCATTGAGATAACCGAGCCGACCGCCTACGACGAGGGCGGCCTACCGGTACAGGGAGGGGTGCTGGATCCCAGACTCGGAACGATAAATCCCAGGAAGAGGTGCCCCATCTGTGGGAACTATCCGAAGAACTGTCCCGGGCACTTCGGTAGGATAGAGCTAGCGATGCCCGTGGTTCACATAGGCTACGTTAAGAGGATAAAGGATGCCCTGAACACCGTCTGTCATAAGTGCGGTAAGGTCCTGCTCCCCGAGGAGGAAAGATCTTACTTCATATCCAAGGCCAAGGAAGTGGCCGGGAGGAATCCTGAGAAGAAGATAGATGACGAGCTGGTCAGACAGGTCAGGGAGGAGGTGAAGAAGTACACCAAGAAGCACAAGAAGTGTCCTCACTGTGGGGCGGACGTGCAGAGGGTGGAGCTGGAGGAGGTATACAAGTTCATAGTCAAGGAACCGGAGCCTAGGAGGCTATGGCCTACTGAGATAAGGGATATACTCGAGAGAGTTAGTGATGATGACTCTCTCCTGATAGGATTCAATCCTGAGAGAGCTAGACCGGAATGGACCGTCCTCACCGTGCTACTCGTACCTCCTCTCCCGGTCAGACCTTCGATCTACCTAGAAACTGGTGAGAGGTCCGAAGACGATCTCACTCACATTCTGGTGGAGATACTCAAGGTAAATAGAAAGCTCCATAACTCCAAGAGGCTGGGCGCTCCCAGCAGCATGGTCGAGAGCGAGTGGGACCTCCTGCAATATTGGGTGAGTGTGTTCTTCAATAACGCTGCCGCTAACATGCCCGTAGCCACGCAAAAGGGGACTAGGAGGCCACTCAAATCCCTATTCCAGAGGCTCAGCGGCAAGGAGGGGAGGCTCAGGAAGAACCTCATAGGCAAGAGGGTCAACTTCTCCAGCAGGACCGTGATCTCCCCCGATCCGATGATAGACATAGACGAGGTAGGAGTACCGGTGGAGATAGCCATGGTCCTCACCGTTCCGGAGTACGTCAATGAGAACAACATAGAGAAGCTCAAGGAGCTCGTCATGAGGGGGCCCGATGAGTATCCCGGCGCCAACACCGTGAGGAAGGGTGGAGCCACTCCATTGAGCCTGAAAATAATTCAGAGGAAAGGTAAGGAGGCGCTCAAGGAGGTCGCCGAGCAGTTGGAGCCCGGTGATGTGGTGGAGAGGCATCTGATGGACGGAGACTACGTCATATTCAACAGGCAGCCGTCACTACACAAGCTCTCCATGCTCGGACACAGGGTGAAGGTGCTGCCCGGCGCTACGTTCAGGCTTCATCCCGCCGTCTGTGTTCCCTACAATGCGGACTTCGATGGAGATGAAATGAACCTCCACGCGCCCCAGCTCCTCGACGGGGCTATCGAGGCTAAAGAGCTGATGGGTGTGAAGAACAACATGCTCTCCCCGAGGACTGGAGGTTCCATCGTAGGAGCGAGACAGGACTTCATAACGGTCCTGTACATGATAACGAAGAAGGACTCGCTCTTCGATAAGTCAGAAGCGACGAGGATCCTCGCCAGAGCTGGCATAACGGAGCTTCCAGAACCGGCCATAAAGAAGCCCAAGGAACTATGGACCGGGAAGCAGCTCATATCAGTACTGCTCCCCAGGGATTTGGACTTCGAGTCCGTGGCCAAATCAGCCAAGGGAGTGGAGTGTAAGGATCCCTCCTGTCCTGGGGACGGGTATGTGCTGATAAGGAAGGGCCAGCTCCTTTCCGGCGTCTTGGATGACGACATCGTAGGCACCCTCGTCAAGGGAAAGCTCACGATAATAGATGTTCTCATAAGGGATTACGGTAATGACATGGCCGCCGACTTCCTCAACAAGCTGCTGAAGATAGCCGCCAAGGAGGTTATGCTCTACGGAATAACCACCTCCCCCAAGGAGTTGATGATGCCTGAGGAGGCCTACAAGGAGATAGATGGTATCTACTCCCAACTCAAGGAGGAGGTAATGGAGCTGATAAGGAGCAGACCTATAGTCAGGAAGACGGCCATCTACAGGACCAAAGAGGAGCTCCTCAGATTGATGAGAGAGGAGCAGATGCTCGAATTCGATATAGTTCAGACGATAGATAGCTTCTGGAGCAAGGTCAGCGACGTCGTCGCCAAGTACGTCGATCCGAAGTCCAATGTGGCCATAATGGCCAAGACCGGAGCTAGGGGCTCAATAGCGAACCTGTCACAGATAATGGGCCAGGTCGGGCAGCAGAAGATCAAGACGAGGATCGGATTCGTGCTGACCAGCGGTAGGCCTAGGAAGGGGTATAGGGACAGGGTGCTCTCCTATTTCGAGAGGGGCGACCTCAGCCCCGAGGCGAGGGGATTCGTGAGGAACAGTTACGTAAAGGGATTGAATCCAGTGGAGTTCATATTCCACGCCATGTCCAGCAGGGAGTCCCTCATAGACAAGGGTAGGAGAACCGAGGACAGCGGGTATTTCTATAGGAGGGTTGCTAACTCCCTCAAGGACGTTTACGTGTCCTACGATGAAACGGTCAGGGACTCGCTGGGACACATCCTCCAATTCAGGTTCGGCGGTGATGGGTACGACCCGACCAAGCTGTTCAGAAACGAGCCCGTCAACATTAAGAGGATAATAGAGAGGCATGTGAAGGGTAAGAGGAAGAGGGGCGTTTCTAAGAGTAAGATAGAGGAGGAACTGAAGGAGGCTGGGCTCCCGACAGCTCTAGCGGATAAGATACACGAGGCGAGACCAAAGGAGTCTGAGTTCAAGGCCATAATAGAGGAGCTAAAGGAGGGATTCGAGAGGGCCAAGGTAGAGGTCCTGACCCCGATAGGCCTCATCAGTGCCCAGAGCATAGCGGAACCCACCACCCAGATGGTCCTCAGGACCTTCCACGCGCCCGGACTGCTGGCCATGGATGTGACCCATGGGGTGGAGAGGTTCAAGGAGCTGGTTTTCTATGCCTCCACGAGCACTCCCACCATGGAGATACACCTCAAGCCCGAATGCCAAGACGATGAGGTGAAGATAAGGAAGGTTATAAGGAGCATCAGGGAGCTGAGGATAAGAGATCTTATAGAGGAGTATGCCATAGACAACTTCGGCTATAGGCTCATACTGAAGCCCGACATGAGGGCTCTAGAGAGGAACCTCATCACCCTCGACAAGTTTGTGGGTTACATAAGGAGCGCCGTCAAGAACATGAAGGGGGAGGTCTCCCTAGAGGGCGATAAGGTCATAGTAGAGCTCTTCGAGGCAGCTAAGAAGGATAAACCGCTTCAGACCCTCAGATCTTGGTCTTACAGGGTGCTGGACAAGCTGGTCTCCGGTATAAAGGGGATAAAGAGGGCTTGGGTGGAGACCGTGGAGGTGGACGGTAAGAAGGAGTACGTGATAAGGACCACTGGATCCAATTTAGCTGAGGTGCTCAACTTGAGCTGCGTCGACGTATCCAGGACGATAACCAACGATTGTAAGGAGATCGAGAAGGTCTTGGGGATAGAGGCTGCTAGGAACTGCATATTCAAGGAGCTGGCCCGTATATTGGAGGAACAGGGTCTGGAAGTTGATAGGAGGTACATCTCTCTGGTGGCCGATACGATGACCTATTCGGGTACCATAGAGGCCATAAGGTTGCAGGCTGCTGGAGTTGCATCAGGATTCTTCAGCGAGATGAAGACTCCCCTCAGCAAGATGGCCTTTGAGTGGACCACCCACGTCATCCTGAATACTGCTAGACGCGGTGAGGACAATCCGATAGTGGGGCCACTAGACGCTTTAATAATGGGACAGACCCCGCCAATAGGGACGGGAAGGGTTTCGGTCAGGTGGGATCTCAGCCCGCCCGGTAGCAGTAGAGGTGATGATGAATGAGCAGCGAAGTCGAACCCGAGCTTTACCTAGCCCTCAAGTCCGGAAATGTGATACTGGGAGCTAGAAGGGTAGTAAAGCAGCTTAAGTCCGGTGAGAATCCCAAATTGGTGATAGTCGCCAGCAACGCGCCGCCGAACATAAAGATGGAGGTCGAGTACCTAGCCAGGCTGGCCAAAGTACCAATCTACCAATACCCCGGCAAGTCCATCGACCTAGGAAGGGCCTTTAAGAAGCCCTTCTTCGTTTCAGTAGCAGCGGTAATGGAGGAGGGTGAGTCCAAGATCTTGGAGGTCTTGGGAGTGGAGTGATCTTTGGAGGTGTAGGAGGATTCCAGGCAGGAAGGTCATCATAACGCCTGAACAGTTCCGCTACATACAGCTCTTCCATAACATGCTAGGAGTTAGGCCCAAGGATGTAGTGGAGGACAAGGAGGAGAATAGGCTGGTCTTCGTGGTGGAAAAGGGCGATCTGGGAAGGGCAGTGGGGAGAGGAGGGAGGAAGCTGAAGACCATGAGGCGCCTCTTGAGGGAGGACCTAGACATGTCCATCGAGGTCGTGGAGTTCGACGATACTCCAGAGGGATTCGTGATCAACCTGCTGAGCCCAGCCAGAGTACCCAAGGTCAGGATAGTGAAGCAGGGTGATGAGACCGTCGCTATCGCCTATGTGGTAGAGCAAGATAAGAGCATAGCCATAGGAAAGAACGGTAGAAGGATAAAGAGGGCCAGAGTCTTGGCCAAGAGGTGGTACAACATAGACAACATTAAAATAGCAACATGGACTACCCCTACCTCGTGAGGTGGTTGCATGGGTAAGAAATCTCCGCTGGGACTGTACGCTGCTCGAGGGCTGGCTGAGAAGTACAAGGAGAAGAGGCTCCATAGCTGGAAGGTTAGAAGGAGACTGTACAGGTTGAAGGAGAAGTTCGATCCTCTAGAGGGCGCGCCCATGGCTAGGGGCATAGTGCTGGAGAAGGTGGGTCTGGAGGCGAGGCAACCTCACTCTGGCCTGAGGAAAGCAGTCAAGGTTCAGTTAGCCAAGAACGGGGTCATAGTCACCGCGTTCGCACCGGGAGATGGCGCGTTGAACGTGATCAATGAGCACGATGAGGTGATAATAGAGGGAATCGGTGGTTCCAGGGGCAGGTCCATGGGAGACATACCCGGGGTCAGATATAAAGTGATAAAGGTAAACGGCGTATCCCTGCAGGCCATACTGCAGGGTAAGAAGGAGAAGCCCAGCAGGTGATCGCATGAGCGAGGAGGTTGAG
>JARZZM010000007.1 GCA_030130125.1 Thermoproteota archaeon | reverse complement strand
GATCTATGCACTCCACGGCCTACAGGGCCATGGAGAAGAAGATAGCCGAGATGAGCAAGAGGGCAGTGCTCGATGAGAGTCTGCTGAGGAAGGCCCTCAAGGAAACTACGAACGAGGAGAAGTGAGGGGATGTTTCCATGTCCGAAGACGTGAGGCTCGAGGAGATAAGTGCTGCTGATTTCTTCTACAGAAATAAATCCTTAGCTGGGTTCGACAATCCCGTCAGAGCTACTTATACGATAGTCAGGGAGCTGGTGGAGAATGCACTAGATGCGGCGGAGATGGCGGAAAACCCTCCAAAGATACAGGTAGTGATGACCGAGTATAAGGAGAGGGACGTGGGGTCCCTGCCTTGGTATAGGATAGTGGTCGCAGACAATGGAATAGGGTTGGGGCCAGATGAGATACCTAGAGCCTTTGGTAGAGTCTTCGTCAGTTCCAAATACAGGCTGATCCAGAGCAGAGGTACCTTCGGTCTAGGGGGAACCATGGCGCTCCTTTACGGGCAGATAACTACGAATATGCCGTTTAAGGTGACATCAGCCAAGAAGGGAGATCCCGTTTACGAGATAATCATGATGATAGACATCCAGAAGAACGAGCCTGTGGTACTAGATAGGAGGATCTTAAAGGGCATATCTAGGGCCTCCTTCACCGTGGTGGAATCCTACTTCGAGGGTAATTACCCTAGGGCCAAGAGGAAGATCATAGATTACCTGCACCAGACGGCCATAGTCGTCCCCTACGCGGACATCTCCTTCATGGACCCTGAAGGGAACTTCTACGTATACCCCCGAAGTACTGACAGATTGCCTCCCCGACCTAAAGAGGCGCTATATCATCCAAAGGGAGTAGATTTAGAGCTATTACAGAGGCTGCTGCAGGCAACGAAGGCACGCACCCTCAAGTCGTTCTTGACTAGACACTTCCAGAGAGTTGGGGGTAAGACCGCCAGCGAGGTCCTGAAGATAGCTGGCTTGCCTCCAGATAAGAGGCCCTCCAAACTCACGAAGGAGGAGATAGAGAGGCTGTTCCGTGCGCTGAAGAGCTACGACAAGTTCCTTCCCCCCGACCCCAGCGTCCTATCTCCCCTAGGAGCGGACCTCTTCGAGTCAGGTATAAAGAAGGAGTTGCAGCCTGAGTTCGTCAAGGCAGTTCAGAGACCACCCTCAGTTTACGAGGCTCATCCTTTCATAGTAGAGACCGCCATAGCCTATGGCGGGCAAATAAGACCTACAGGAGAGATACAGCTGTACAGGTACGCCAACAGGATACCTCTCCTCTACGATATTTCTAGTGATGTATCCTACCAGATAATTAAGAGAATAGATTGGAGTAATTACGGCATAAAGAGTCCCGAGGACGAACCGATCGTCTTCTTCGTTCACATAGTCTCCACTAAGGTTCCGTTCAAGACAGTCGGTAAGGAGTTCATAGCTAATGTGCCTGAGGTAGCCAAGGAAATCGAGCTGGGGCTGAGAAACTGTGCCAGAGATCTGAGGATCTTCCTGAGTCGTAAGAGAAGGAAGGAGATGCTCAGAAGGAGGTACGAGCTGTTCAAGATGTACTATCAGATAATAGCGGAGACTTTGGAGGAACTGCTCGGTGAGCGTCCTCCTGTAGAGAATCTACTGAATAAGTTGAGGGTTAAAGTAGGTGATGAGGATGAAGGAGGAGACGGAGATCAAGAGGAAAGCTCTTGAACTAGCCAAGGAGATTGCCGAGAGGATAAAGCGAGGAGAGTTCCCCGAGATAGAGTACCCCCCGAACAGTCAGAAGAACATACTGTTCGATGAGGACATAGGCTACATATTCAGTCCCAAGACCTACAGTAAGATAAGAGGTTCCAGAGTGAAGAGTCTCAAGACTCTGGCTGGCGTCCTGTACGGGCTGAGCAGGGCGTTAGATCACCTAGAGAACGGACTCACCATGACGAAGAGGGATTTCTACTATGTGCATAAAGTGGAGAGGCTTAAGGGAACTCTATTTCCCGAGGATCAGAGAGAGACTGATGCCAGAATAGTGCTTATGGAGCTCATACTTGGAATGCCTAGGGAGGCCTTCTCCATAACCAGCGATCCCAGAGGATGGATCTACGGGGATGTAGAACTCATTGACAGATCAGGAAGAGTCCTGAGAGCTGATCAAGTGGGGGAGATGGGGTACTCTGTACCACCGAGGCCCGAGAACATAAAGTTCAAGAGGATCGGTGTCAAGGCAGTCGTCGCTATAGAGAAGGTGGGTCCCGCCAAGAACATGATCGAGTTAGGTATCCCAGAGGAGAGAAAGATCGCTATCGCGATTTTACAGGGGCAGGCTTCTAGGAGCATGAGGAGGTTCCTGAGGATGCTATCGGATGAGGGGGTTCCCATCGCTATACTCACTGACTTGTCCCCTTGGTCCCTCAGGATAGCGGCTACCGTGATATACAACAGCATAAATTCGGCCCACATACCTTATTTAGCATCTCCTGAGGCTAGATTCATTGGTATACTCACGAAGGATGTAGAGGAAGGATTCTTCAGGGATTATCAGTTCGCACTAGAGCCCCTCACTCCCGCAGATCTCAAGGCCGCTCAGGACAATCAGTTCCTCCCTAACCTTCAGAACGAGTTCTGGCAGAGGGAGAACAGGTGGTTCCTAGAGAAAAAGAAGAAGGCAGAGATAGAGATATTCAAGGCCATGAGTCCCACCGCCAAGAAGCTGAAGGAGCTATTCGTCGAGTACTTGAGGGAGAAGCTGGATGAACATCTGGGGATAAGTATCTGATCCCCACTCTCCTATCTTCAATTCGAGAATTAGGGTCTCTCCTCGACGAGGGGCCTCATAATATTTTTATTGGGGTTATACTTATAGGTGGATTGGGCTCCGGTGGTGTAGCCCGGCCAAGCATAGGGGCCTTTCGAGCCCCAGACCCGGGTTCAAATCCCGGCCGGAGCACCAGCGGGGGTAGCCAAGCCAGGTCCAAGGCGCCGGATTCAGGGTCCGGTGGGCGTCAGGCCCGCGTGGGTTCGAATCCCACCCCCCGCACCACTTGAGATCAAACTTTATTTTATAGGGGAATGGTAATTGACTCCCGAAGCCCCGTGGTGTAGCGGCCAAGCACGCCGGGCTTTGAACCCGGAGACCCCGGTTCGAATCCGGGCGGGGCTACCATCTCTCCTCCAACCATCCTAAGTGAGTGGTATGGATGTGCGACGCTAAGTTCCTAGTCGACTCGATGGGTGGGAAACTGGCGAGGTGGCTGAGGATACTAGGATGTGACACCAAGTATGCGGATCCCAGCGAAGGGGATTCCCTGATCCTCAGGCTTTCGACCAGCAGGATACTGGTCACTAGGGATAGGGAGCTCGTCAAGAGGGCGATTAACCATGGGATCAGGGTTGTTAACGTCCCCGAGAGATTAGAGGAAGCTCTGGCTATCCTGTCAGCGAGCGAGGGGGTAAGGTTGAAAATTGAACCCAAGAAGAGCAGGTGCCCGTTCTGCAACACTAAGTTAAACCTCGTCAGAGGGGCTCACACAGTGAAAGGCCTACCTAGAGAGGTTCTCCGTTCCCACGTCAAGTTTCTAATGTGCCCGTCCTGTGGAAATGTCTTCTGGTTCGGAACACATTACTGGAATATGCTCAGGACCCTGTCTGAGGTAAAGAAGAAAAGGAGTTCTCTCCGGTTTTCCGGGGGACCGGTGATGACAGGTGACGGCAATGATCCGTGAGAAAACTGACCTACTCTGAGGTCCTCCCATGCAATTCGGGTCAGACCAAAGGAATTTATGTAGGTTTCCTCACCTCCTCTGGGTGATACCACGGATAGACTATCGCTAGTGCTAAGGGGCGTGGCAGAGCCGCTGGATGAGTTCGTCATGACCCTAGATGAGATAAAGGAGCTACTCAAGACGGGACGGCACAACACCTATGTAGGTTACGAGCCGTCCGGTCCGATACACCTAGGAACGCTCATCACGCTCTATAAGCTGAAGGACATGGTGGAGGCGGGATTCCATGCAATAGCCCTAATGGCGGATATCCACGCGATCCTCAACCTGAAGGGACCTAGGGAGCTCATAGAGGAGGTTTCGATGACTTACTGGAAGACTGTGTTCCACGAGCTGGGCTCACCAGAAATAGAGATAAGACTCGGTAGCAGCTTCGAACTATCTCCTGACTACGTTTTAGATCTTCTATCGCTCTCTCAGAGGGTAACCGCGAGGAGGGCTTGGAGGGCCATGTCGATGATAGCTAGGGAGCAGGAGGACCCCCTAGTATCCCATCACATCTATCCCCTGATGCAGGCCCTCGACATCCTGTACCTCCAAGTCAAGGTGGCCATTGGAGGTACCGATCAGAGGAAGATACATGCCTTGGCTAGGGACGTATTCTCGACGAACGTTCCCCTCAGGGTCGATAAGTACGTGCCGTCGGCCATACACACCCCGCTGCTGACGGGGCTTACAGGGGGTAAGATGAGCAGCAGTATTCCAAAATCACACATAGCCGTTCACGACCCGCCTGAGATCATAAGAGAGAAGATAAAGCACGCTTATTGTCCTCCCGGATCCGAGGATCAGTATGATGAGGAGGGCAGGTTGAAGAACCCGATCCTCGGTATAATGAGGTATGTAATACTTCCAAGGGCCGGCAGCATCGTCCTACCGAAATCAAAGGCTGCTGGTGGTGGGGAGATAGAGATCTCGAGTTATGGGGAGTTGGAGAGCAGTTACAGGAGGGGCGAGATACATCCGCTGGACCTGAAGAACTTCGTGGCCGAATACTTAGTGGAGGACTTCGCCAAGTTGAGGGACAAGTTGATGTCCGACAGTGGGTTGATAGAGCCCCTCTATAGGCTGCAGAAATGGCAGAAAGAAAGAGGTCTTTTCGGGGAATTGGAGTGGGAGGAGGTCCTCAAATCCTACCGACCCTACTTGGGTGAGTCCGTCTCATAGGGAATCACTCCCTGAATTTTTTTAGAGGAGATGTGGTCGGAAGGAAGGGGCTGTGATGATAGCTCCACAGACAGATTATCATGAAAATGAGGAGACTCTCCGCTCCTGAGCCCCCTTGATCAATTGAAAATTGGGAGAATGAAGGTCAGGAGACCTTCTCCTGCAGGACCTTGGCGGCTACCGCCGCCTTCCTTATCAGCAGAGGTATCGTCTTATCGCTCAACCAGGCGGCCTCTAGGGCAAGAGCTAAGGCCCTCTCTACAGCCCTCTCTGTGAGAGGCCTCACAGTGTGCCTGTTTATCTCTCCCATCTCCAAGGCCAAGTTCAGTGCGGCGGAGTGGGCCCTGATGACCATCTCCATTATGTCCTCCCTGGTGATCGAGAGGATCTCCGGTAGGTAGAGGAGCCCGTCCTCGTCTATGGCCGCGGTCACCTTGAAGCCGACCTTCAGGGGTTTTATGTTGAGGTTCCTGAGCAAGTCCGCTACCTGCGGGGAGGCCGTTTCACCCTTCTTTACTATAGTGAAGTCCTCCGATATCGCTATCTTGCCTCCCTGTATCTTTGTAGGTATTCCCATGGCCCTCAAGTCAGTGAGAATAGGACCGGGAGCTATATCCGTGGGTCCCTTGGGTATAACTATATCTTCCTCGGCTACATCACCGGGTTTGAGGAAGACCTCCGCCTTCTTCTCTGTTACCAGCCTGTAGGTCTCAAACGGATCTTTCCTACTGAAAATGGCAACTAAGCTCATTGGCATCCTCTTGACTAACTCTTGGATGCCCTTTCTGTCCATTCTCTCGGCTGCCTTCTGAACGAGCCTCTTCTTTATCACGAAGAACTTTATGTCAGGAGCCAGCTCTTTCCTCACCCGCTGAAAGTGATCAGCTGGTACTCTAGCGAAGTCGGCCAGCATTATAGTGGGATACTCCTTGGCTAGCTCTATGAACCTCTCCATCATTCTAGCTTTCCTTATCCTCTGAGGACTCTGCTTCCTCCTTACCTCTCCAGCAACAGTAGACATGAGAATCACCTCCTCTTAGTGTAGGATATCGGGAGCTCGTACGCGGGACCCATCGTCGTCTTCACGTACACCTTGGCTATCTTGGAGGGATCCTCGTACTTCCTCTCTATCACGGATAGCACCGCCTTTATGTTATCCAGTAGTTCCTCGGGAGTCATGTTCCTAGACCCCACCTTCACGTGGACCACGGGCTGATCCTTCATCCTTATCCTCAAGGACCTCCTCAGCTTCTCTATCATGGCAGGTAGCTGAGATACCGCCGCTGCTGGGAGATTCACCGGCATCTTGTTTCTAGGACCGAAGACAGGACCTATGTACCTGACTATCCTAGGCAGGATGTCGGCTTGGGCTATGAAGAAGTCGTACTCATTTGCTAGCTTTTTCAGTGCCCTCTTGTTACCGGCCAGCGCCTCTATCTCCTCCGGCTCGATTACCCTATCTGCTCCAGCCTCCTTGGCCTTGACCGCGAATTCCCCCTTCCCTATCACAGCTACCTTGATGGGCCTGTTCTTCGGCGGATGAGGCAACTCTACTATCTCGTTTATCTTCGCATTGGGATCCCTCTTGAGATCTATGCCCCTGAGGAGGACCACCACATCAACGGCCTCTGTGAACCTCCTCTTAGGACTTTTCTCGAGCATCTCAGAGATTACCTTCAACACCTCGTCTTCAACCAACACCTGAGACATCTCAACCACCTACTACCTCATCCCAAACTCCAGAATCTATTTCTCTCTGAATCTCACGGGGGTTCTTCCCTTCCACGGTCACGCCCATAGATAGAGCCGTCCCCAATACTTGCTTCACCACCTTTTTGAGATCACTCGTATTAGCGTTCTCTAGCTTTGTCCTAGCTATCTTCACCACCTGTTCCATCTTGAGGTCTCCAATCCTCTTGGAGCCCGGATCGGAAGATCCCTTCTCCGCTCCCAATTCCCTGAGGATGAGCATGGAGGTAGGGGGAGTTCCTACCCTGACTTCGAACTCCTTAGTCTCTAGGTCGATCTCTATCTCCACCGGAACCTTCATGCCAGCGTACTCCTTGGTCTTATCGTTTATCTCCTTGACCACGAGTCCCATGTTGAGACCCAAGCCTCCCAGCGCAGGACCCAGCGGAGGACCGGGTGTGGCCTTTCCACCCTCTATCATAACCTTAACTACCTTCTTAGGCACTTTGAGCACCTCCCTCGGCCTCTTCTCCCTTCTTCTCTACCAGCTTCACGTTTGTTAGGGGCATTTTTATCTCCCAGTCCCTGTCTATGTCCAACAACTTCAGGGTGAGCATCTTGCCCCTGCCACCCTCAGGGACCGAGAGCACGACGGCCCTGTAGCCTTTGAAATTCCCTTTAATAATCTTCACTATATCCCCGGGCTCTATCTCTATAGCAGCCGTTTCGGAGGCAATCAAGTTCTCTATCTCTTGGAGTGGAATGGGGCTCGTTGATGCGAGTTTAACCTTGGTAAGGCCCCTAATTAACCTCCTAACCTCGTACTCCCTGTCCGACTCGATGAACAGATACCCCTTGAACTTCGGTATGAAGAGAATGGACCTTACCTTGGCTCCTGTGGAGGATACCCTCGCCATGAGTAGGCGTATTATATTTATTTCCTTTCCTGAAACTATTCTAACTGGAAAAAAGAGTGCCTGGGATTGTTGGCTCTCCATCCTAGCCACCCACTAGGTATAGCGCCGTCAGCTGGAACAGGAAGCCTATCACACCGACTATAAGGAAACCCGTTACGGTCACCTTGAACGTGCTCCACACCTCTTCCCAGCCCGGTTTCTCCGCGACCTTGAGCGTCTGGACTATGTAATCTCGCAGTCCAGACCTGCTTTTGGTGGGCTGTTTACCTCTCTGATCCTTCTTTCTGGGCATAGGACATCCCCTCACAGCTCATCCAGGCCTAAGTCCCTTTCCGGTCCCCTTACCTCTCTAGCTAGAGGTACAGTCCTCCTATCGGAGACCACCCTCCTCGGGGCCGTGGGCCTCTCTGCTCTTACCCTAGTGGCCCTCTCAGCGGTCGCCTCGGTGATCTCACCTTGGAGGGCAGCCTCAACACTGGGAGATGCTACTCCGGTGACCACCAAGAGGACTTGGACCACTCCCTTTAGGGACTCGTCTATCCTAGCCCCCCATATGACATTGGCGGTCGGGTCCAAGGATCCCACTATGGTCTCCACGATCTGTTCCATCTCCTCGAGGGAGAAGTCCGGACCCGAGGTGATATTTATGATGGCCGCCTTACCGCCTGAGATATCAGCCTCGAGCAGGGGGTTACCTAGAGCATCCTCAACGGCCTCTATTGCCCTATTCTCCCCATCGCTCTCTCCGAATGAGAGAACCGCCGGACCCCCATTCTCTAAGACGTTCCTGAGGTCGGCCAAGTCTACATTTATCAGACCGGGCTTCATCACAAGCTCAACCATGCCCTTGACGGCCCTAGCTACGATTTCGTCCGAAATGAAGAACGCTTGGTGCAGAGGAAGCTCCTTCGCTATATCCAATATCCTATCGTTGTTAACCACCACTATCGTGTCTGAGGATTCCGCCAGTTTGGCGAGCCCCTTCATCGCTATCTCCTTCTTCTTGGTTCCTTCCGCCGAGAATGGTAGTGTAACGACGGAAACCACCACGGCTCCTACTCTCTTCCCGACCTCAGCTATCACAGGGGAGGCGCCTGTGCCGGTCCCCCCTCCCAGTCCGGCCATTATGAAGAGTACGTCAGTACCCCTGAAGAACTGCTCCAGCTCCTCCATGCTCTCCCTAGCGGCCTCTTCACCTATGTGCGGGTCACCACCTGATCCGTTCCCGCCGCATAGCTCTTTACCTAATAGGAATTTCCTATCGGCAATCGTGGTCAGGAGGTGCTGGGCATCTGTGTTGACGGCCACTGTCTCCACAGAATCGACACCTATCGCATTCAGTCTGGTGATAGTATTACTCCCGGCTCCACCCACGCCCATTATTACTATCCTAGCTTTAACTCTCTCCACGAAGTCCTTCAGAGCAGAATCTTCTGGGGAGACCTTTTGGGGGATCTCCCGTAACTCCTCCTCAACTCTGCGTGTGGCAGACCTCACTATGGACTTCAATACACATCCCCTTCTCGCTCTTATTTCTCTCTTAGGATGGTGCCAATTCCCTATTTAAAGTAAGGCATATGGTTCGACGATGCGCTCCCATGCGATTGATTGAATTGAGCACCTAGCCGGAGATGGTTCCGGTCTCATGTAGGACAATGTTTATTAAACCTACAGTGGCCTCCTACGAATGGGCCCGTAGCTCAGATGGTAGAGCGCCGGCTTTGCAAGCCGGAGGTCCCGGGTTCGAGTCCCGGCGGGTCCACCAACTTAACTCCTTGAGAAGAGTCCTACCGCCATATGTCGATAATCGCGTCAGGCGGGGCCAATCGACCAAATCAGTGAGCAGTCGGATGGGGCCGGGGCCGGGATTTGAACCCGGGTTAAGGGCTCCACAGGCCCCCAGGTTACCAGGCTACCTCACCCCGGCAAGTAGTGGTGCGGCCGCCGGGATTTGAACCCGGGTCTGGGGCGTGGCAGGCCCCTATCCTATCCAGGCTAGACTACGGCCGCTAGCACTATAGTCAGTGGTC
>JARZZM010000006.1 GCA_030130125.1 Thermoproteota archaeon | reverse complement strand
CCTCACGTCTTCGGACATGGAAACACCCCTCACTTCTCCTCGTTCATAGTTTCCTTGAGGGCCTTCCTCAGCAAACTCTCATCGATCAATGCCCTCTTACTCATCTCGGCTATCTTCTTCTCCATGGCCCTGTAGGCCGTGGAGTGCATAGATCCCTCCAACAGCGAGAACACCGCTTCTCTAGCGGCTACGACGTCATACGTCCTTCCGATTATGGAGACAGTGTGCCCGTAAACCGATATATGGGTATTGGTCCTGCTCTCTATATAGGAACGAGCCTTTCCCTTCTCTCCGATTAGCCTCCCCCTCATTCTCTTCAACGCATTCTTCCTAGCACCGACGAACCTCCTTATATCTATGACCTCGAGCACGTAATCATCCTGCAGGAGCTTCAACGCTATCTCGGGATTGAAACCTCTGCCTATCGCCCTTATCACCGATTCAAGCTTCATCGGCATTAGAGGATCTTCCGGAATATCAGGGAACCTTATTAGGACCTCGCCGGTTCCGCTGTCAACTATAATCTCGGCCCCGGTGAGCTCCTCTATCATGGCCTTGGTGGAACCCCTTTTACCTATCAGAACTCCTATCCTGTCCTTTGGTATCCTGACCCTGATCTCCTGCAAGAGTAAGACCCCCTCTCAAACTTCCTTAGTCCTAGCAAGCTCCTCGGCAAGCTTGTAAGGGTCCGGGACATCTATCCGGTATCGCTTTTTAAAAAATGAGGTGACCCTCTCCAAGTCCCTGATGAGTAGTGAGAAGGATAAAGGATGCACCGTGACCAC
The DNA here is from genome assembly GCA_030130125.1 of Thermoproteota archaeon. Classification (NCBI taxonomy): domain Archaea; kingdom Thermoproteati; phylum Thermoproteota; species Thermoproteota archaeon. The sequence continues at coordinate 22,440 of JARZZM010000006.1, read as the reverse complement.
CGCTTGGGACACGTCTATGATCCAAGGATGGTCCTCCCACACCATCACGTTATACTCACTGAGATCTCCGTGCACCAGATCCGCCCCTACGTACGACCTCCTTATATCCTCAAGTATCTCCTCGAGGTATCTCTCGGGATCCTCTAGATCAGTCTCCTTCAGTAGAGGGGCAGGTACCCCCTCTCTGCCTATGAACTCCATCACCAGCACGTTCCCCGCAACATCTACGGGCTTGGGTACCCTCACTCCCACATCCCTCAGTCTCTTGAGGTTTCTAAACTCCTTCTTCGCCCATAGGGGTATGATCTTATCTCGGTCCTTGACAGGAGGGAATCTGTGATCCCCTATGATATAATCCAGGTACTTCCTGAAGTTAGCGGTATAGATCCTGTATATTTTGATCGCTAGCTCGCCCTCGGGTCCCCTTCCAGCTAAGACTAGGGATTCCTTTCCAGCGCTTATGACCCATGTCAGATCGTCCAGCACTCCCTTATTGAACAGCTTCAGGAGTGACCTTATCGTCCTGTTATCGAAGGCCAGTTGCCTTACCTTGAAATACTCCTCATCCTTAATCCTCTTCCTACCGCGGTCCTTCTCCAGCAGTTCCTCTATCCTCTCCTCCAGCTCCTCGAACCTGTCAGACAAGCTGAAATCTCCCTCGAATCAGCCCTCCTTATAGAGCGCCCAGTCCTCGGGTATGTATCCCTTCTCCACCAGCCACTGAACCTGTTGGTGCGTGTATCTGACTACTATGTCCCCCCTATCCTTCTTGAAGGGCCATATTGACACGAGCACGATGTCCCCCCTCTTTATCCAAGATCTCCTCCCTCTGAGCTTGCCTCTTACCCTGCACACCCTGATAGCCCCGTCCGTGCACTCTACTCTGAAGTGTCCCTTCCCCAGCGGCTCCAATACCCTACCGAAGATCTCAAGCTCCTCTTCCACAGGAAGGAGTTCCTCCATCTCGGCATCTAAGGATCTCTCGATGTCGCTTCCTTTCTTCTTGGCTGCCTTCTTCTTAGGCAAATGACTCCCCCTCAGATCTTAGGTATTGGAGTCTCCGCACCGCAAGCTTGGCACCTGAGGACCCAAGCCTTCTTGATCTTCACTATGACTGTGTCCGGCCTCCCGCAGTGAGGGCATATCACGTAAGTCCTGATGAATCTCTCCACCCTGTTCTCCACCTGTCTGGGATCTATCCTCCTGCTCAATATGAGCTTCCTACCGTCCTCGGTTAGGAAGTAGGGAGAGCCCAATTCTTTGGACAGATACCTAGCTAGGAGCTTGGGATCCCTGTTTAAGGCGGTAGTTATCTCCTTGAAATTGACTATGTGAGTTTGCTTGCCTTCTATCGCAATTATGGGCTTAGGAGGCGTGAACCTCTCCCCACTAACCACAACGGCAGGTAGCTGCTCCCTAGCCTCTCTAAGCATCTCCAGATACTCCTCTTTGCTTGACATGTTTATCACCCCATCCAACGTACACGTATTTTCCGTTATCTTCGTATATTAAACCTAAGTCCTCCAGCTCATGGAGCTGGACGATGAGTTGACCCTCATCGACCTTGAGGAGATCAGCCATCTCCCTACCATCTAGAGGGCCTATTTCCTTGAGCAACTTGATTATAGTCCTTAAGTTAAGGGTTTCCGCTGTAGAAACACCTCTGGGAGCAGCCTGATATCTCAATTTCCTCCTTAAAACCTCAAGTTCTCTGAGAAAAATGGCATTAGGATCCCTTACCTTGATCACAAGAATAGGATACAGGTAGAGGGTGTCCCTCCAGCTCCTTATCCTGCCTATCACATCGACCAAGGAACCGGTTTCCAACAGCTTACCCGTGTCAGGATCTGTGATCCTGTCTATATCCTCCTCCCAAGCCTTAACTTGAATGCTTCCACTACCATCGTGCACCTCTATCCAGGCGAAGGTGCCGTCGTCGCTCATCCATGAATTGATGACCAATCCCATCACCCTCACCTTGGAGACGCTCCCCCAAGGTAATCGGAAGTAGCGCACCTGATTGATCGATATATCCTCGAATCTACCCTCTCTGAGCTCCTCTATCCACACTTTATGGGCGGGTTCCGGGATAGTCGAACTCATGCCATCTCCATGAAGCCTAGCTAATCCTTATATATAGGTCCAGTCCCTTATCGATCAGGGCTGGGGCCCGTGGCTCAGACTGGATAGAGCGCCCGCCTTATATGGCGGCTCCCGCTACAGGGACCCCAGAGGAAAAGCGGGAGGTCGGGGGTTCAAGTCCCCCCGGGCCCACCATTGCCCTTCCTCGGCGTCGATTTTACCCTCAGGAACAGTGCTCTGAGCGTGAGATACCACAGGTAGAGAGCTCCACCTAGAGCTAAGAAGCCAACTACAGCCTCTGTTAGGGCTATAAAGAGCCCCTTAGTCCCTAAAGTCGTGATCAGCACTTTAATCAAGAATAGTGACATCAAGATGAGTATCCATCCAGATATAATGCTATAGATGGCTAAGAGGAACCCCTTATCCACGATCTTCACCTCGGGGTGAGGAGGAAGAATGTGAAGCATGAAAGCAGCCCTGAGATCAGTGATATCACGACGACCTCCTTAACTATACGAGGTTCAACTTTACCCTCGTAACTCGTCAGTATGGCTATGAGAGAGATCGGCGCCTCTTTACTAGGATTCGCTCTTATAACCCCTCCTTCCACGATGACGGGCCGGACCCTTATATCCCTCCTCTCCAGCAACCCCCCTATCGAGACCAGAATGGAGAAACCTGAAACCATGAATGGGAGCAGCGATATAGCGAAGAAGGCCTCAGTGTTGGATATAGCCGCTACTGAGGCGAGAGCGGCCCCGACGAAGAGGGAATTGGAGTCACCACCAAATACCTTAGCTGGGTATCTGTTCCTCATGTAGTAGGGTATCAGAGATCCATACAGGGCGATGAGCGATAGCAGACCTGCGTGGCTGCCCAATGCGATCAGCACAGGCAATAGGGGAAGGGTAGAAGCGAAGACAGAGGAAGGCATCATCCCGTTGAGCGCATCCATCATGTTAACACCATTGGAGAAAACAGTGAATATGGCGGCCAGCACAATCCAGTAGATGTAGTAAAGCCTCGCTCTACCCAGTATGGGCAAGTAGGGCCTAGGAACTATCTCTCCACTCACCGCTAATAGGAGAGCAGGCACTATCAGGAGTAGAGGTTTCGTCTTGGGACCTAGAGGGGACAGATCATCAAGAAGTCCGATGAGGAAGGCCAACCCAGTTGAGGCGATAACTCCCTCAAGTGCCACGCTGCCAGCCAGATGCGATACGACCATCATAGATATGGCGAAGGACAAATAGACCGCGGGTCCCGCTGGCTCCGGGACCTTAGGTCTACCCGGTTTGTGGACATCCTCGGAGACATATCCCTTGCTCACCAGCCTAGGGATCCAAGTCCGATGGAACAGCTCAGACGCGACGAGGGATAGCACCATCGCAAGTGCTGTTAGGGGGATCCAAGTTAGCATTTTTATCAATAGCCAACCGGTGAGCACCGATAAAAAGATGCTTCCAGCTGATCCGGCCGTCAGCATCATCGCCAGCGTATGTCTGATATCGTCAAGCTTTGCGGTCACCTACTTGCTCACTGGGGTTTGGGAGAAGATCTCTAGGAGGAGGAAACTCGTCTCGAGGGATCTCCATAAACCTCGTGAACTCTGGGGAGTCAAAATAGGTGGATTGCCAGCGGCATTGACCTTAATAGGGGTCTTGGCAGCGACCTCCCTAATTCCTTCAATCGAAGCTTACCCTTTGATTACTGCTGCAGTCCTTTTCGCCTCAATGGGCCTTATAGATGACTTTATCGGCCTTAAAAATATGGAGAAGATAGTATTATCGGGGATACCTTTCCTCATGTTCCACAGCTCGCTGAAGCCATTCCCACCCTTCCACCAAGATCCACTCCTTCAGATAGTTGCGGTTACCCTATTCGGGATCTATGTGACCAATGCCTTCAACACTCTGGCCGGATTCAACGGCCTCGAAGCAGGATCCTCCTTCATAATATATCTAGCGTTAGCGATCCTATTGCTCGTGAGGGGTGACGCCTACGGGATCACCCTGCTGATCTCAGTGTCCGCTATATTGGCCTTCCTCCCCTACAACTGGTATCCCGCCAAAGCGTTTCCGGGGAACACTCTGACGTTCCTCTTAGGAGGATTTATAGGCTTCATTTCAGCTCAGAGGGGGGCTTACTGGCCTCTAATAATAATGACCATTCCTCACGGATTCGATTTCCTCTTAAAACTCATAAGTTGGGGGAGAACCGGGAAGAAGATCCCCACTAGGGTCGAACCTGATGGGACCCTGATCCCCCCACCGAACAAGTCTCTGGCATGGCTTCTCATCAAAATAGGAGTTAATAAGGAGTACGAGCTGGTGAAAGCTATTCTCGGGATCGAGGTTGTGTTAGCTGCTCTCTCTGTCCTTATATACCTTCCAAGATAACCACAGTCTCTTATTCGCGAATGAATCATCGATCCTGCCAATGGCTGTATTCTTGGGGGCGCTGAGCAACTCATCCGGGTCACTCCTAGCCAGATCGGCGAGCTCACCCATGGCATAAACATAGGAATCCAGCTCTTCCAAGCTATCCGATTCCGTAGGCTCCATCATGAACGCCTCCTGAACTATGAGCGGGAAGTACATGGTCGGTGGATGCACCCCTCTATCCATCAACGCCTTGGCGAAGTCGAGCGCCCTGACCCCATACTCCCTCCTGAATCTGGACAGGGATATGACGAACTCGTGCTTACACGGCCTGTCCTTTCCATAGGGAACCTCAAACCCCATATCCATGAGCCTCTTCCTGACATAGTTCGCGTTAAGAACGGCTATTCCCGAGGAGAGCCTCACACCTTCGCTTCCCAGTAGCTTTAGATAACCCCACGCCTTCACGAGGACACCTATATTTCCGTGAAACATCCTGACCCTCCCTATGCTCTTGGGGAGGTCGTAATCTAGGCGGTAGGTGTCACCCTCCCTCACTATTACGGGGACCGGGAGATAATCAGCTAGCTCCTCTATGACCCCTACAGCTCCAGCACCCGGGCCTCCCCCACCGTGAGGCGCGCTGAAGGTCTTATGTACGTTGAGATGGGCTAGATCTACTCCCATATCTGATAAGCGTACCCACCCCATTATCGCGTTCAGGTTAGCTCCGTCGTAGTAGAGGTAGCTGCCATTAGAGTGTAGGAGATCCGCTATCTCCAGTATATCGCTCTCGAATATGCCTAGTGTGTTGGGATTAGTTATCATCATCCCAGCAGTTCTCTCGCTAATGGCCGCTCTTAATGCCCCCATGTCCACAGTACCTTCCTCAGAGGGCGGAATCCTGACCACCTTGAATCCGGCCATTGCTGCACTGGCGAAGTTGGATCCATGGGCAGATTCCGGGATGAGGATTTCATCCCTTCTTTCCCCTAGGTCAAGAAACCTCTTTCTTATGATCAGGGCCCCGACTAGCTCACCGTGAGCTCCCGCTGCTGGCTGTAGAGTGAACTTGGGCAATCCCGTTATGGAAGAAAGCATCTCCTGAAGCTCGTAGAGGATCTCCAGTATTCCCTGAACACTCTCCTCAGGGGCATAGGGGTGTGCGTTCCTGAGGGATGGATGGGACTCCAGCTTCATCGCGACTTTTGGCGTGTACTTCATCGTACACGAGCCCAACCAGTACGGGCCGCTGTCGACCCCGTAATTCATCTGGGCTAGATGACTGTAGTGCCTGGCCACCTCCGGCTCGGTCAGTCCAGGCAATCCTATAGCTCCTCTCTGGAGGTCTTGGGGAATCAGGTCCTCCAGTTCTCCTACTTCCCTCCGTAGCTCGTCCTCCACTCTAGCAACTACGACACCTCCCTTCCCAATTTCCCCTAGTTCGAATACGGTGGGTTCTAAAATCCCCTCGCTGAGCTGCCACTTGGCCTGCACATATCTCCTGTTCATGAGCACACCTCCTCCATTAGTCTCAAGAGTAAATCTAAGTCAGCAAGCCGGTGTTTCTCCGTTGTAGAGAGCAGGCCCAGTTTTCCAGTCGAATCAGCGTCCGGGAATAGCTTGGATACTTGAAAGGCCCCTAAGATCCCGTTCCTCAACAACCAGCTGTTCACTTCACCCCAAGGTATTTCAGACACGACGGGGATCTCCTTGAAATGAAGAGAGTTCTCGAACAGGACGCTGAAGCATGGTAGATCGCTCAGCTTCCTCTTGAGGTACTCCGTATTGTATAAGATCTTCTCGGCGACGGATCTTATACCATCAGGCCCCAACAATGCCAGATAGATAGCTGCCCTCACGGCCATCAACGAGGAGTTGGTGGTTATATTCGAAGTAGCCTCCTCCTGCCTGATATGCTGCTCCCTCGTCTGGAGGACCATGGTATAACCGCGATACCTCCTATCTACGGTCTTGGTCATCCCTATTAACCTTCCAGGGAGCTGTCTGATGTGCCTAAAGCTCCTCCTCACCGCGAATATCCCCAATGATGGACCCCCATAGCTCATATATCCGCCCAAGTGCTGTCCTTCTCCAATCACTACGTCCGCTCCCAGCTCTCCAGGAGGCTTAACTATCCCAGCTAGTAGGGGATCAGTTCCAACGACGAGGAGTGCCCCCTTAGAGTGAGCTATATCAGCTACGTCCTCAATCCCCCTCTCAACAACGCCAAAGAAATTCGGAGTCTCCAGATACACCATACCAACGTTCTCATCCATACTAGCCGATAATTCATCGAAAGAGATCTCTCCACTAGCCTCCCGGTTGATCTCAACTATTTGGACATCGAGGGGTTCCATGTAGGTCTTCAGTACGGCCTTCCTCTCTGGATGGGTGGTCGTCGCGAGCAGAATCTTCTTCCTCTTAGTGACCCTAACGGAGAACCTCCCAGCCTCGCCCAATGCGGAGGCGTAGTCATAAAGGGAAGCATTCACCACATCCATACCCAGTAGCTCCGCCATGAGTGACTGATATTCAAAGAGTGCCTGTAGGATCCCTTGAGATATCTCGGGCTGATAGGGTGTATACGAGGAGTAGAACTCTTGGTTGGTAACTAATTCATCCACTAGGGGAGGCACGTAGTGATCAGCTATCCCTCCCCCCATGAAGCTCAGTTTAAAGGATATGTTCTTCTCCAGTTTTTCAGAGTAAAGAGCTTCCACTTCAGACTGTGTTAGAGATCTCCCGATTCCAGTAGGCTCATTAATTAAGATGGAGTCGGGAACATCGGAAAACAGATCCTCTAACTTATTAATGCCCAGATAATTCATCATCTTAGAGGTAATTAGGCCTGAAGCGTTGGGTATCAAGCTCTCTGCAGGCATTGGCATCGGATATTACACCACCAGATTATCTTAACACTATAGCACTTCCATGTCGTAAGCGCGGAGTGGAAATGATAATGACCATACAACAAGTTGCCAGTCATATCCCTAGATAAATCGAAGTAGAAAGTCAATTTTAGGATGTGCTGAGCCATCTTACTTCAATTTGAGCTACATTACCTGTTCGCGGCCCTGCTTCCGGAAAACATTGATTTGTTACCCTGAAACGTGACATTACTATATAAAGGATTCGCCACGAAAATATTAACAATACAATTACCATATCCTACTCAGTTAACTCAAACATACCTTAAGGTCGCGTATATTTCATTGATCTCGGTGGTATCATGGTAGTAGTATCGTTCCATATACCTCACTCCCTCATGAGGGAACTGGAGAAACTGGTCCAAGAGGTCGGTTTCACTAGCAAGAGCGAGGCCATAAGGGAGGCTATAAGACTCCTCATAAGGGAATATAAGAGGAGGAACACTGGAGGTGTGGCTTTCTGATGTTTGAGGGGATGCAGGAGACTGGATCTCCCCAAGGAAGGGAGATGGTGGACCTCTTCAGGAGGATCTTCAATGGACCAACTGACGACGAGTCTGGCATACCGATGATGGACGCCGCGAGGGCTATCGACTCCTTAGATACCCCAGTGAAGAGCGAGGATTACTCCGCTGGCAACATAGTCATAGTAGGGGTGGGAGGATGTGGCTCCAATACCGTTCACAACCTAAATAAGCTGGGCGTCGAGGGAGTCAGGCTCGTCGCCATAAACACGGACAAGGTACATTTGGATGGTGTAGAGGCTCCCCATAAGATTCTCATAGGGGAAAACATAACCAACGGTCTGGGCGCAGGCGGAAGGCCGGAGGTGGCGAGAGCCTGCGCAGAGCAAGATTCCCACAAGATCTCGGATGCCTTGGGAAGCAGACCGGATCTGGTCTTCATAGCGGCGGGTATGGGAGGTGGAACCGGGACAGGTGCCGCCCCTATAGTAGCGAAGATAGCTAAGGACAAGGGGGCTAAGGTGATAGGCTTCGTAACACTCCCCTTCAAGACCGAGGGGAGGCACAAATACAAGATAGCCCAAGAGGGAATAAGACAACTTAGAAAATGGGCCGATACAGTCGTACTCATATCCAATGACAAGCTCCTACATCTGGCTGGTGAGCTCCCGATAGATAAGGCCTTCGTGATGGCCGACTACACCCTCGCTATAATGGTGAAGGGGATAGCCGAGATCATCAGGAAGAGGACCATGGTGAATGTAGATCTCAACGACATAAGGACGCTCATGTCCGCTGGAGGAGTGGCGGCTGTGGGGATAGGGGAATCCAGCGATCCTAAGAGGAGGGCAGAGGAGGCTGTCAAGATGGCTCTTAGGAACCAGCTGATAGAGATCTCCCCAGACGGGGCCAAGGGAGCCCTAGTAGTCGTATACGGAGGGAAGAACCTCAAACTCACTGAAGTCCACCAGATAACGGAGATAGTGGCATCTAGGATGTCCAGCGATGCCATAATAAAGATAGGGGCCGACATGGACGAGCATCTTGGGGACAGCGTGAGGGTGATACTCCTGCTGACGGGTATAAAGTCCCCCGATGTCCTCGGACCGGAGAGGATAGGGCATATGCAACCCATTATCAGCACGGGTATAACGGCGGTGGACGGACAGTACGATCCCGTGAGCGTGATAGAGGATGCCTTAGGCAGAGCCTACGTGCTCTATTGAGTCAACCTCACTCTAACTATTTTCTCCTCCCTGTAACCTATTATCACCCTGATATATCCGGGGACATTCTCTAGGGGCTCGTCCACATCTACCAGCAGCTCCTCTATGTTCCTGATTTTGGAGGGAGTTGAAACTATCATGACATCCTCCCCCCAGTCGGCTCTCTTTATGGCGGGTATGAGCTGGTGATTCCCCCTTCCAAGGAGGAACGAGGTTCCCCCTATCGGGGTTAGAATAACTAACGGCCTATCCTGGGATCCCCCGATGATGGATTCCATCTCAAAGTAATCCACATCCTCCAAGTATTTCCCTCCTGTGATCACATCTACAGTTGAAGGGTTCTTCTCGTAGCCCATCTTGGCGGCTATAAAGCTCACAGTCCTACCTGGGCCTAGAACGATCAGTCCTCTCGCTTCCAATCTGCTTCTGATGTACCTATAAATCCCTTCGAGCACTACCTCATCTGGAGCCTCCATGCTCTTGCTGCCCTGCACCAAATGTGAGCAAGGTACTCTCAGCGTACCTATAACCTTGGGGGAGAAGGAGCCACTCCTGTAGTCTTCCTCCGGTATATCAACGACCTCTCCTACGGCTTCATCCAATCTTCCCTCTAAATAATCCCTCGCCACTCTCCCAGCATCCTCTGGAGTCTTTGCGAACACGGACGAGAACACCTTGACACCTGAAGGTATACCCAAGACCACTAACCTGTGGTTCACAACCTTCAACACATCTGCTGCCGTTCCGTCCCCACCTGAGAACAAGAGAAGGTCAACGCCCTTCCTGACGATCTCCTCAGATGCCCTCAGCGTATCCTCCCTCGTGCTGGGACTGGAGGGCGTGTACTCCAGAGGGATGAACTTAGATCCCAGACCAGCGGAGATAACGGAAATTTCGCCCATCTCTCCCCTTGGAGCGTATACAACCACGTCGATACCCCTGAAGAACTTCAAAGCCCTAGTAGCCCTCTCTAATGAGGTCTTCTTGAGCCCCCTCCTTAGCGCCTCAGCAACCGTCTTATGATCGTCTGTGCCCTTCCTACCGAGAGGACCACCGAGCCCGGCTATAGGGTTTACTATTAACCCAATTTTGCGCCTTTTCTTGTATATATTGCTCACCCACAATCTCAAGGTGTGCGAGGGAATTGAAAGGCATTTTCCCTTTGATGAGTTCAGGCCGGGACAGAGGGAGCTCTTGGCTGACCTGTGTCTTTCGTTGAGTGAAAGGGGTCTAGCACTCATAGAAGCCCCGAACGGGATAGGTAAGACGGCCACCGTCCTTACCGCCATGGAATATCTCTCGCAAAGGATTGGAGCTACATTCTTGTATCTCGTCAGGACCCACAGCCAGATAGATCGTGTGTTAGATGAATGTAGAAGGTTCAGCATGGTCAAGGTAGCTGCCTTGAGGGGTAAGAGGGAGCTGTGTTTGAACTGGAGGGCCAACCGCATCGCAAACTACTACCTCTTCAACAAGAGATGCGATGAACTTAGAGAGGAAGGAAAGTGCCCCTATTTCGCTAGAAACAGCCAGATAAATAAGGAGAGATGTTTTGATCCCCTAAATTTGGGCGGAAACGGATGTCCTTATTACGGATCCCTCAAGACCATAGCTAAGGGGAACTACGATGTGGTAGTTGCGTCATATGCATATCTCATGGATGAAGGCTTGCTGAAGTTCGTGGAGGGAACTCTCGGAGTCAGAAGATCAATCCTAGTAGACGAGGGCCACAACTTGAAGAAAGCGTGGCTGTCTAACCATTTTATCACAATAGAACGGGACCTACTCATCCCGATATCACACCACTGCTGGAGGATTAGAGATTTACTGTCATACTTTAAGAGGTCGAGGCTGAGCTACGTTGCTCTTCCCAAGAGGTATTTAGCTGCCTCCTTGGTCTGCGAGGGAACCGTCCCTAAAGAGGTTAGAGAGACCCTGATATGGCTGAGAGGCGAAGTCCTAGAAGCAGAAAAGGTCTTTCTATCCGGAGAGGGACTCCTTCTATTCAGGAGACCCAAGAGCACCCTAGAGGAGATTTTCAGCAAGTACGAATCGGTCGTTCTAATATCGGGGACATGGGGTGGGAGCGAGTCTAGGGGAGAATTCTTAGTGGATGCCAACTACAGAAGGGTATCCTTACCGAGATGGGGACGCCTAGAGGCGTACATAACGAGAGACTTCACCACGAGATTCGAAGAGAGGAGCAGCTATGAGTATTACAGGCTAGCTACTGCTCTAGCGGACTTGTCTCACACAGTATTAGGGAACATGGGAGTATTTGCCTCCTCATATGACATCGTACAGGGATTGCTTGACGCTGGCTTGGAAGAGCTCGTTGAGGGGCCTATCTTCGTTGAGAGAAAGGGAATGCGAGAGACAGAGAGGGCTTACCTCATCGAGAGATACAAGAGGTCTTGGAGACAGGGGGCCATACTTCTAGGGGTTCAGGGAGGCAGGAACAGCGAGGGCGAGGATTTTCCAGGGCCATACATGTCCACATCTGTGATTGTGGGGATGCAGTTCATGAAACCCGGTATCTTCAGATCCCTCACCCTCTCTCTATGGAGGAGATACTCGAGACTCGACAATCCCGAGCTTCTAATAGCGTGTAGATCCGCGGCTCAAGCGGCAGCTAGACCTGTAAGGTCATCTGACGATTTAGGATTTGTGGTGTTCGCGGATAGCAGGTTCAAGCTGTGTCTGAACCTATTCCCCGAATGGCTTAGGGGGATGACTAAGATTGCATCCCTCGAAGAAGTACCTCAGTTAGCCGATGAGTTCTTTAGCTCGAACGGATACTTACTCGAAGATGCAAGGGTGCCCCTCGATGGAGTTAATAGCAGCACCATCCCACTTGAAGGGAAGCCTCTTGAGAAAAGATATTAAGGAATCTCTAATGACAGGTTCAAAAGTAGCCTTGATATCCTTTGAGGGGTACACACTCCGAACGCTCGGAGAGGTCTTCGGACGGGAGAGAAACCTCCTGCTAATAGATGCTACCCTATCGGGGGGAATAGATCCACTCCTGATGCTCGCTCACCTGCTCGGGAGATATGATGGATTCATTGACGAGGCATACGGACCTTACGCTGTGTCTTTGAGCCTCTCTAATGAGTTCGGTAGCGCTAGAAGGAAATTTTTGATAGCCATGAATCTGCTGAGGTTCCTCGAGAGACAAATCCCCTCCCGCGTGAGGGCTTACACATCGTTTACTCAGTTAGACGCCCAGTTCCTGAGGGTTTTCGATAAGGTGACCTTTGTTAGGTGATAGATGATGTTAGATTTGACTATACTGATCTTGAAATCCCTCTGGTACATTCTACCCTCATATATGGCTAACATGTCACCGGTCATTTTCGGAGGGGGAAGACCCCTAGACATGGGGAAGAATTTCCTAGATGGAAGGAGGATACTTGGAGACCACAAGACCATCAAGGGTTTCACCTCCGGGATACTAATTGGCACATTAGTGGGATGCCTACAGGGAAGGTCCCTAGCGGGCTTCCTCCTCTCCTTGGGTGCAATGCTCGGGGATTCTCTAGGCTCTTTCGTGAAAAGGAGAATGGGAATAGAGGCCGGTGGTTCCGCCCCCCTTCTCGATCAAGAGGGATTCCTAATAATTTCCATCTTTCTCACTTATCCTGTGGAACCTCTGGATGTGGGGTCCATTCTATTCCTCTTGGCGGTGACTCCCGCGCTCCATAAGGGCACTAACGTGATAGCGCACAGACTAGGGTTGAAGGGGGTCGATCATTGAGATTCGAAGACCTCTCATTCCTCAAGGGGAGGATCCCCGATGAGTACTTGGAGAAGCTCATCGAAAAGGGTATATCGGTTAGGGACCTGCTTACCTTCTCTGAAAAGCAGCTTGCGGATGAGCTGGCTATCGATAGGAAAGTTGCTAGGGAGATATTGGACGTAGTTGCCTCAATTCTACTCAAACCCGTACCTGCCGATGAACTTCTAAGGGAAGAGAAGCCCATCCTGAGTACCGGAATCAAAAGGTTAGATGACCTACTGGGCGGGGGATTCCAAATAGGAACCATAAACGCTATATTCGGACCTCCAGCCTCAGGTAAAACGCAGTTCTGTCTCCATATGGCAGCTAGATCCCTATTAGATGAGCGTGAGGGAGGTGTAGCCTCTGAGGAGGCCATATTCTTGGATACAGAGGGAACCTTCGTTCCGGAGAGAATGAAGGCATTCCTGTACAGTAACGGCCTCGCAGACAGGGATCTATCTAGGGTGAGGGTGTTCTCGGCCCCGGGTGTATCCCAACTGAGGGTGGCCCTCAAGCTCTCCTCTGACTTCGTCAAAGAGGGTACCAGCAGGTTCGTCTGCGTGGATTCGATATCCTACCCTTTCAGGGGATATAAAGGGTTGGACGGCCTGAGAGAGAGACAGGAAGATCTCCAAGAGGCGCTGATGCTCGTGAGAAGGATCGCAGAACTGGACGCGGTGATCCTGATAACTGCTCATGCTGTCAGATGGGGTAAGGAGATCACCTCTAAGGGCGGTTTTGTTCTCGGCCATGTCCCCCACAACACCCTTTACTTCAGAAAGGCTAGGGAGAACCTAGTGATAGTATCCTTGGAGGACTCCTCTTACCTACCTCTGGGTCAGGCAGCCTTCAAAATAACCGAATTTGGCCTAGAATCCCCGTGATAATCATCTAAGGATTAAAAGGAATTGGAGTCATCCTACTAGGTGATCGCATGCACGAGGTCCCCGAGGACAGGTACTATACCAAGACCCACGAGTGGGTCAAGCTGGAGGGTGACACCGCTAGAATGGGCCTGACCTCCTATGCTGTGGAGGAACTAGGCGATATTACATATCTCGAGGTCAAGCCAGTGGGAACTAAGGTCAGCCAAGGGGAACCCATAGGACTGGTGGAGAGCAGTAAAACCACCGAGAAGATATATGCTCCACTATCAGGCGAGATCTCCGAGTTGAACAGGGAGGTCGGCGTGGTAGAGGAGGGAAGTGATGAAATTCCGATGGGCTTGGAGATGATAACCGAGGATCCATACGGAGAGGGTTGGATCATTGTTATAAAAGTGGGTCCGGAGGCTGAGAAGGAGATAAAGAACCTCCTCTCACCCGAAGAGTACAAGAAGCTCTTGGAGGAACACCGGTGATGGGGAAGTACGTCAAATCGATAAAAGACCCTATCCACGGTTATATAGAGCTGACTCGCCTCGAGCTGGAGATAGTGGACACCCTGCCGCTTCAGAGGTTGAGGAGGATAAAGCAGCTCCCCGGATCGGAGTACGTCTATCCCGGGGCAATGAACACGAGGTTCGAGCATTCCCTCGGCGTGATGCATCTAGCAGGGCTCATGGGAAAGAGGATAAGTGAGCAATCCGGAGATGATGATATAGTAACTCTTCTGAGGGTATCGGGCCTACTCCACGACATAGGCCACGGCCCCTTCTCTCACTCCTTTGAGCCCGTCTTGAAAAAGTCTCTAGGTATGACCCACGAGGAGATGAGCGTCCATCTCGTAAAGAGTACCGAGATATCGGACATCTTGGGGAGATGGGGCGTGAGGGTTAACGAGGTAACCGACCTGATAGAGGGCGTTCACCCCAGGAGGAGCCTCTCTAGGATAATAAACTCCTCGGTGGACGCAGATAAAATGGACTATACTGTTAGGGATTCCTATCACACTGGAGCTGGTTACAGTGTAGACATTCATAGGATCGCACTTAACTCATTAGAAATTAATGGGGATCTCGTCATCAATGCCAGAGCTCTAGAAGCGGTGGAATCCCTCCTAATGGCCCGATTACTATCTTTCAGGACAGTCTACTACCATAAAACATCAAGAGCAGTCCAACTGATGTTGGAGAGGGCGATGCTATCGGTGATTGACAGATTGAATCTCTCGAAATGCTTAGACGATCCGGAGGCCTTCCTCCATCTAGATGACTACACCATGTGGGATATCCTCAGGAGAGACGGGAGAAGCAAGGAGATAATGGATAGGCTGATGAGGCGCTACATACTCAAACTAGCGAAGGAGTGGTACAACACATCCCTTTCTGAGGAAGAGGTCTCCGACCTAAAATCTCACATAGCGGACCGCGCGGGCCTGAAGGACGAAGATCTAGTGGTGGACTCCCCCCGTATAGAGTTCATAAAATCCACAGATCTTCCCCTCCTATGGAGAGAGGGTTCCTTATTGGATCCCTTGGAGGCCTCTCCGGTCTTGAATAGGCTGAGGAACCTTCTACCGAGGATGGTGAGGGTCTATACGTGGCCACCTCACAGGGATAGGGTAAGACAGATATTGAAAGACCGACGCCCCGAGGATCTACTTTGATTTGCCGAGTTACTGGGAACCATTTTTAGCTTAGAGGTTTAGTTGTAGAGCGGGGTCCCCCATATTAGGTAAGGAATTCTTAGTGTGCGGAGAGAGCTGCAGGAAGGTTCTATCAATGACCCTGATAGGACTATCGAGACTTCACGGGACTCATGAGGAGAGGGAGCTCTGGTCGGGCTCTACCCCCCAAGTGAAGAAGGGTTATGTGTCCTACGAGGTAGTTCTACTGGAAGAAGGGGAGAAACCCTCCCCCTTTCAAGGAGGGAACGCAGTTAAGCATGTCATAAAGGTTCTACACGGTCCCGAGGATCCCATAGGAGAGACCCACAGGTTCAGGGTGACATTAGGCTACTATTACATAAGTGGAGGAAGGGCCATCCACCTCAAGAGGGACATCTACCAGGTAGATGTCCGGGGGGTTGAGGGAGGTGCGTTGGTCTCGTTAAAACTCGAGAAGGGCTTATCTAGGATAGGGTACGATGAACTGATCTCTAAAATCATGGAAAAGGCTCAAGAGTCTAGCTGGGAATCTAAGATAGTTTACGCCTCCTTTCCTGACGAGATAAGCTCCTGTAGATAGAGTTGGTTTTCTCGATCGCCTCCAGTAGAGAATTTATCCTCGATAAGTCGTCGTCACTCAGTTCCTCACCCGCCTCGTGGACCATCCTGTCCAGATGTCTTATTAGATCCCTCATTACTCTCTCCATCACTAATCTCTGTTCCTCTATCCTTACCCCTTCCTCAGAACTTACCAAGATGACCTTGGTACCGCATACCGCACAGACAACCTCTCCACCGGGGGTTTCGAAGAGGGGAGATCCGCAGACGGGACATGTCTCGGGGAGCATCTTCCATCCCTTGAGCAGGGCCTCCGCCAGCTTTCTACTCCTCTCCTCCGGACCCACGCTCCCCGACATCGAGTGCTCCCCTTAGCTTAATCGCTTAGGTAATAATTTTTTAAGTCGATGAGGCACGATCCTATCGGAGCCTGCTTGATTCGGAGGTGATTGTTATGGCCACCAAGAAATCCCAGAAGATTAAGGAGTATGAGCAGTTCCTATCAGAGGCCATCCAAAGGCTTGATAAGATTTCTCAGGATAGGAGTGTCCCAAGAAATATAAGGAGAGCCACGACCGAAGCGATTGAGGCTCTCAGAGATGAGAACTTCAGTTATGGGGTAAGGGCCAATAAGGCCATTTCCATCCTGAATGAGATAGTAAATGATATCAACATGCCCTTCCCGACTAGGTCCGAGATCCTCCTAATAATCGGCCTCTTAGAGAGGATAAGGGACTAAAGGTCCCTTTTTCTGCACAGCGCCGAGATCAATTCGCTCTTAAGGAGGATGTTCTCCCATAACAGCACCTTACTTCCCGAGGTATCTTCCGTGACAAGTCTCATCAGATCAGACAGAGAGGAAACCGAGTAGGAGATTAAGTGGTATAGATCGTCAGCTACTGGCCGCTGCTCCAGTAACGACTTTATGTTCTCCAAGCCCCTCAGAATGGGTTTCAGCTCTCCTAGATCAGCTGAAATATTACGCAACCTTTCAATTACCCTATCAAGCACTTCGGCGTAGTTCCTTACTCTCTCCTCCCCTATCGAGCTATGAGGCTCACAGCATAATCTGACAGATCTGGCTAGGGCATCCAACATGCCCATCGCCGCCCCTATCTCCCTCCTCAGGTTAGCCCTCCTTGAAGTCCTAGTGCCCACATCGCTCAATATCCTCTCCCGAGCCCACTTAAGCTGGGATTCTAAATCGCTGATCTTAGAGCTCAGGGCAGATAATTCCCTCCTCAATTTGATAATCGCTTGAGGTCCGTACTCATCGAGAAATCCCATGAAAGAGGCCCTATCTACCTCCGCAAGCTCCAATATCTCCTCGGGAACATCTCCGGCCAGATCATCGAAACAGGTGATTCCCGTCTTGGAGAGTAGGTCAGCCAGTCTCTCCCCAACTTCACTGCCGAAGTAGCTCTTCAGTGAGCTGAGGAGGTAATCGGAGACACGATCTCTTCTCATACTACCATCCCTAAGGAGTGCCGGGGGAGGGATTTGAACCCTCGACCTTCCGGTCTTCAGCCGGACGCTCTCCCCCTGAGCTACCCCGGCAGTCAACTGGTGGACCGGGGGGGACTCGAACCCCCGACCTCCCGCATGCCAAGCGGGCGCGCTACCAGCTGCGCCACCGGCCCCGAACCATCATGGACGATATGGGAATTTTAACCTTTTCTCCACGCGAGGCCCTCCCACGGGGTGAACCGATTAAACGGTCATTGAGGGTTATACGACCCTTAAACCCTTCCACCTCACCTTGTTGGCCCATTCGTACCTTCTCATTCTCTTACTCCTTCCAAAACCGCATGCTGTGCAGTAACCCTTCCTTACATTGTACGAGTGCCGTCCGCACCTCCTGCACCTGATGTGGGTTCTGCCCCTACCCCTTCTACCCATTGACGGAGTTCCTTTCACCATAACAGTACCCCCTCACTCCATTTCTATCTTCGGTGTGGATATAGCGATCACGTTGTCTCCCCTTATTAAAACCCTCTTACCTATTCTGTTCTGTTTAGTCTCCCCATCGGGGGTAGTATATATCTCCTCAGCGTTGTCCAAGATGAGGTTGAGGTGGTTGTCGTAGGCCCTCAATATTCCCCTAACGAATATGCCATTCTTCAAGGATACCAAGATGTTTGTGTTAACGCTCTTGGAGAGGTATCTCATGGCGCTGGACATGTCGGTTCCCCTCGTTGATTCATTGAATAAGGAGGCTTTTCCCTTTTAAATAGGTTTTGGATGCGATATCTGGGATCAGATCTGAGGGACTTGTCAGGACAATCAGCTCCCTGTAAAGGGACCTCCGTTGGAAATTCTCTCCCATCCCCATATAAAGCGATCGGGGAAAGGAAAATCCTCTTTTCATGCCCCCAGTCGAGTAGTCTTTAAATATGTGTTGAGGTGGAATTACCGAAGCAAGTTCGTGGGGGTTGTACTTTGGGTTTCTTCAGAAAGCTCTTCGGAAGGGGAGAGGAGGAGTACGAGGAAGAATACCCTGAGGAGGGGTATGAGGAGGAGATTGAGTACGGAGATCTAGATTACGAGGTAGAACCGGCGAAGGCTAAAGTTCTAGCTGAGAAGGCGATCACTGTAAAGCCCATGAGTCTGAGAAACGCTGAGGATGTCGAGCAGGTTCTCAACGAGATAAGTGAGGGCAATATAATTCTTCTGAGATACGATGACCTGGCTGCTGAGGGTGAGGAGAAGCTGAGGTTCATCATACAGAGGCTAAAGGAAAGGGTTCTGGAGATGGGTGGGGACTTGGTGCTGATAAGGGACAGGGGCTATCCCCCCATACTAATAGTCCCTAGGTTCGTGGAGATATGGCGCAGTCCCGAGTGACTCCCTCTTTTTAGGTGAGTTCAAGCCAGCTTGAACGTCTCTCCTATGTGAGGAGCGGAGAACCTCATCCCGCCTATGCTCTTGTGGGCTAGGGGGATGAACGATCTTATTTTGCTCTCCTCTCCGTGTACTAGGAAGACCCTGTGTGGCCTAGGCTCAACCGTATTCAGGTATGTGAGGAGCTGCACCTTGTCGGCGTGAGCCGAGAACCCCTCGACGACATGAACTTTGGCCCTCACCTCGACCGTGACTATTTCACCTTCCTCGTTGGGCACCCTGATCTCCCTAGCTCCGTCCCTTATCCTCCTGCCCAAGGTTCCCTCTGCTTGGTAGCTCACCAGCACTATGGAGTTATCCTCATTCGGTGCCATGAGCCTCAGATACTCGACACTAGGACCTCCTGTGAGCATTCCCGAGGGAGCTATAATCACAGCAGGTCCTCCAGTGGTCACATCAGGCCTCTCATCGGGCCCGCCAATGAAGTTGAAATGGGGATCGGTGAAGGGATCCCTGTCCTCCTTGAAGACCCTGTTCCTGACGTAGGAGGAGAGGTAGTCCGGATAAGCTGAATGGATCGCTGTCGAGTCGTAGATCATGCCATCTAAGTAAACTGGTACGTCCGGAAGTGTTTCCCTGCGGAACCCATCCACTAGGGAGAGCATTATCTCCTGAGCCCTGCCTACAGCCAAGGCGGGTATGAGGACCTTCCCTCCCCTCTCTGTCGTCTCCCTTATGATGGAAAAGAGAGTTTCCTCAGCTTCCCTGAGGCTGGGCAGCACATCCCTCTCCCCACAGTACGTACACTCCATTACGAGGGTCTCCACCCTCGGGAACCTCCTCATGGCCTTATCTAACAACTTGGTATCTCTGTACCTGAAATCTCCGGTGTAGAGGATGTTATGTCTGGCGCTCTCTATGTTGAGGTGGGCCAAGCTCGAACCCAGTATGTGTCCAGCGTTGTAGAGGGTGAGCTTTATGTCTGGAGATATGTCGACGGTCTCTCCGTAATCCAAGGTAATCATGTGGTTCATCAGATTCACAACATCCCTCCACGAGAAGAATGGTGTTATTCCCATCTTCTGGGAGAGATTCAGATAGTCGTAAAGTAGGAGCATTATCAGGTCCCTAGTGGGTTTCGTCAAATATACGGGACCCCTATATCCATACTTGAACAGGAGAGGTAGAGCCCCAGAATGATCTAGATGGGCGTGAGTCACCACAACGGCATCGAGTTCCTCCAGCCTGAATATGGGAAGATCGAACCTTGGAAACGGATTCCTACCGCCCACGCTTATCCCGCTATCTAGTAGTACGGTGCTTTCATCCGTGTGAACTAGGATGGCGCTCCTGCCCACCTCCCTGGCCGCCCCCAAGAATGTGACGAACAGGCCCCTATCAGCTCCCACTGAGGGCCTATATATCCTAGAAGAGAGCCTCTTGAGGATTCTCTTCCTCTCGGCAGATCCGGATATCAAGATGCTGTAAAAGGTCTCCAAGAAGGCTGACTTTATTGTGGGAGCCCTTATTATGATGGGTCTCCATCCTGTCTCCTTCAGGATCTCCAGTATGTTCGAACCGCCCTTCCCGACGACGTAACCCGTCCTCTTAGCAATTATGTACACCTCGTTAGTCTCATGAACAAATTTTATATCAATTATCTCGGCTTTCTGAGGAACTAGCTTCCTTATGAACTCTATAGTGGCACTTTCGTCCTTGAGAGGCTTCGATGCCAGTACTATAATTTTCTTCTTCAGGGTCTTCGCGGCGTTAGTGATGGCATCGGGTATGTCCAATATCTCCTTGGGATCCTCCGCGTAAACGACGACGAAAGGTCCCTCCAAATCGACCTTGGTTATCCTAGCGTACTGGGAGAGGTATTCCCTAACTCTCCTTTTCAGCTGCTCTACGGGCTGCAATCAGACACCCTCATCCCGAAAGCTCCTTCCACAACTCAGTAACCTCCTCCCTAGAGAGGAACCTCACGCCACCTCTGTCTATGACCACTACGTCAATTCCGTCCCCAGTAGCCGAGTCCCTAGAGAGGGCGGCCATCATCCCAGAGATGACGAGCCTGAGAGCGCTCTCTTCATCCATATCCGAGGAGTACCCTTCCTCTATAACTGAAATGGCAACCGGAGATCCGGAACCTGTGGCTAGATAATCTTCCTCGGTCAGCGTTCCGAAGAAGTCCACATTGAATAGGTGCGGACCCTCCCTGTCTATACCCCCAACTATCAAGTGGGCCATGAGGAAATAGGGTCTGTAATTCCTCAGCATCACGGACAGGAGCTTCGCCATACCCTTCAAGTTCAGTGGCCTCTCCATATCTAGCTGGTAGAGTTCGGCCATGGCCTTTATGTGGTTGACTAGGTACTGTCCATCAGCGACCAGCCCCGAAATAGTAGCGACCGCATAGTCAGTCAACTGGATGGTTTTCACAGCGCTCTTGCTGGCGACAAAGGTACCACTCGTAGCCCTCTTATCCGAGGCGATTATCACCCCATCCTTGAACTTGACACCGACAGTCGTAGTTCCTTTCAGCAGCTTCTCTAGCTGCTCGGGGACGTCAGCACGTGCCCCTTTAGTCCTAACACCATGGAACATAGAACCACCTTTAGGTGAGGTTAAGTAGCTTCCCCCTCACTGGGGATAATTGAATTAAAAGGATTCCGCTGAATCAGCATCGGTGCACTTAAATGACTGATGGAGAAAGAGTAGGCTTAGTACCATCCTCTATAGCTAAAAGAGGGTTCAAATTCACCTTTGAGGGGATATCAGAATCATGTAAGACCTGCAAGCTGAGGTCGGCATGCGTTGACGGGTTGGAGATGGGTAGGGTATATGAGGTCGTGGAGGTCAGGAAGAAGAGGTTTCCTTGCCCTTTGCACGGTGAGGTCGTGCTGGCTACCTTGAGGAAGGCCCATATCCTCGTCGCTCTACCATCTGGCCTCATAGAGGGAGCTACTATGCAGTATAAGAGAATGGAGTGCGAGGATATCTCATGCAAGAATTACCCATACTGCAAACCGGAGGGGATAGTGCCCGGAGACAAGATAAAGATCGTGAGGGAGGTGGGCCCTCTATCCGGTTGTTCCAAGGTGGTTGGCTTCAAAATATACGAGGTTGAGGTCAGGTGATCTCAACCTCCAATCAGGACTCTCAAGTCTGAGACTCTTCACCTTCCGACTCCTTCTTGGGGATTTCGAATTCCTCTAGGAAGCGAACCTTTCTAATGCTCTTGACGTGCCTCATTATCAGGGAGAGGGATCTTATCTTCCTTGAGTAAGCGTCCCTCAGCACGTATGCCTTGGAAGGGAGCTCTACAGTCACCACGCCCTCCTCCACCTCCTCGACCTTTATGTCCTCCAGGGGCACGTCGAACGAGTCCGCCACTATAGCCCTCACCTTATCCAAGTCATTCTCTATCCTCCTGATCACCTTTCCGGATACCACCAGTTCCCTGCCCGCCAAGGGGTGGTTGAAGTCTATGGTAACTCTCCCACCGGTTATGGACTGGATTGTCCCTCTCTGTCCGTCCACATAGACAGTCTCCCCGATCTGGGGCCTGATACCCTCCCTTTCCAGTCTCTTCACCGAGAACACCCTGATCTTTCCCCTATCGTAGGG
>JARZZM010000005.1 GCA_030130125.1 Thermoproteota archaeon | reverse complement strand
CACCTAAGTACTTCCTCCCCGACGACAGGGTGAAGGTGAGGGGAAGGGTCAGACCCTGCCCTTACGCCCCGCCAGTGACCTGTTTGGAGACATCGGGGGACGACATCGACATCTTGGAGTGGAAGTGGATAGAACCCAGATTCAGGGAAGAAGCTGCAAAGAGAGGAGCATTCGATGTAAATGCCCTCCTCCAAGTCACCAAGTTCGACCGGGAGCTCATCAGAGGGGTAATCGAGACCGGTCTGGATCCTCTCAAGATGAGGGAGAAGTTCGGGGAGAACCTATCCTCCAGAAGGGATGTGAGGTACTTGGTGGATACTATAGCGGCAATGGCCATGTACGCCATATTCCTCAGGGATCTACCGGCTGCGAAGAGCGTGAAGACCACCCTGTACTTGCTGAGAGACCTGAACCTCCCTGAGAGCGAGCACAGGGTTCTGGAGCTCCTAGGTGAGATGATCGATGCTTTAGTGAGCAGGGAAGGTCTGGCTCCCTACATATCACCGCCAGAAGCCGTTCAAGGAGTAGTGGAGAGGTACCCCGTGGCGGAGGAGGAAGAGATAGAGGGTCTCCCGAGGCTCGGCTTTCTGGCTAGGAGGATAATAGAGGATCTCAGGGAGGGGAAGAAGGAGTTCCTGATAGTGGAGATATCCGATGGCTCCCAAGTGATGGAGGCGAGGAAGATGGCCGAGGTAGCTGCGGGAGTCGCGAAAGCGAAGCTCTACTACATGCCAATTTCATCGCTCAGCTCAGTCGAGGGGATGAGTCAGGTGATATCGGACCTCAAGAGCATAGTGGAGGGAATCAAGCCGGATGAAAAAGTGATTTTCTACATGGAAGGGCTTGAGCTCCTCATTCCCAGCGAGAGGATGATGGAGATGATGAAACTCACCCCTCAAGGAGTATCAGCGGCCAAGGCATTCAAGGCCGATCTCATGAAGACGCTGGAATCCCTCTTGGAGAAGGTCATCGTGGTGTCTGTGACCAGCTCGAAGGTCCTCATAGACGAAGAACTGACCTCCAAGGCAGCCCAGATAGTCTCGGGCGAGACGGGGATGGGAATAAGCGGAGGAGGGTACCCTCCCTACTGATCACTCCCTCAATATAGTCATCACGGGCCTCCTAGTTGCCTTAGCAACTCTCTCCGAGATACTCCTCCCCACGACCTTTCCCAAACCTTTTCTCCTTCTCTTGAACATGATTATCAGGTCGTACTTCCCCTCCTCAGCCTCCTCTACTATGGCATCCGCCACATCCCTCGCCTCGGCCACGACTACCCTAGTGGGGATACCCATAGTCCTCAGCTCTTGAGCTAGATCCCTCAACCACTCGGGAGTGTTCACTTCAACATCGAGGGGCGTGGTTATGGGGACCTTCACCACATGAAAGATGGTCAATTCGCTCCCCCCTTCGAGTTGGGAGAGTGCCGCCACTATTTCCCTTGCATCCACCCTATCTTTGAGGGGGAGCAGCACCTTTCTCAGTTTAACCACCTCTCCTTATCCCCAGCAACCGTTTTAAGCTCTTTCTACATCCTGAGCTCTAGGTGAAAATGAGAGTTCGGGAGGATCCAACCACTTCCTTCGTGAGAGGGAGCTATCGTCTCCTCATCTTAGCGTTGCTAGAAAGCTCTGTAATGCACGGTTACCAGATTTTAAAGAACTTAGAGGGGCTGACGGGACAGAGGCCCAAGATAAGCACCCTTTACTCGATACTGAAGGACATGGAGAGGAGCGGCCTTCTTCGCTCGAGAGTGGAGGATGCCAGGAGGATATACCAGCTCACGGAGAGGGGAAGGCAGGTCCTGAACGAGTTCAGGTCCAAGCTGGGCGAGGGGGCGCTGAGGATACTAGAGTTCATAATGAGGCCTAGGGCCCCCCCTTCCAATTGTTAGAAGCGTCACTTCTAATAACTTATATATTCATCAGAACAGTGACTTCTAATGAGTATGCTCGAGTGGCAGAACCCTTGGTGGGAGGGGAAGAAGAGCAAGGTAGTCCTTAAATGGGAGGAAAGAAAGTACAAGTGGGTTCCCTCGTGGTTAAACGAGATATCTCTTGAGCCATTCTCTCTCAACTTCGTGGTGGGCCCCAGGCAGGTGGGAAAAACCACGGGCCTCCACCTTCTCATAGACAGACTTATTAAGGGCGGGGTGGAGCCACAAAGGATATTCTTCCTCGATCTGGACCTCATATGGGATCTGGACTCCTTCAAGAGGGCTCTGGACGATTACCTGAGGATGAGAGCTTATGAGGGCCACGACTCGTCCTACATAATCTTGGACGAGGTGAGTAGTTTGGAAGGGTGGTGGAGGCTCGTCAAGGGCTACATTGATCTGGGGATCTTTGACAACGATGTGCTGATTCTCACGGGATCCTCATCCCTGAGGGTGAGGGGAAACGCGGAGCTCTTCCCCGGCAGGATGGGTAAGGGAGTCGAGGTGGAGGCTCTGCCCCTTTCCTTTCGGGAGTTCCTCCAAGTGAAGGGGATCGAGGTTAAGAGAACCGGGAATCTAGAGAAGGACATGGTCTCACTTCTTCCAGTTAGGGAGAGGGTTAGAGGGCTGTTTCGAGACTATATGAGACTCGGGGGATATCCCCTCTCCGTAAATGAAGATCCAGCGGCCGAGGAATCCTTCATAAGATCCGTCATCGGCGAGCTTCTGAGACTGGGGAGGAATCCCTCGCTGGCCTCGGCCGTAGTGGGATCCCTGTTCAAGAAGGCCCCTTCTCCCCTGTCTTACAGCTCCATAGGCTCAGATGTGGGGGTATCATACAAGACCGTCAGGGACTACTTGGAGGTGCTCAAGGGATTGATGGTGGTTGGGGAAGCTCCATTCATGGAGTCGGGCTCGGTAAAATGGAGAAAGGAGAGGAAATATTTCATAAGAGATCCCTTCCTCGTAAGGTCCTTGGCCGGCTGGGTGGGAGTGGATCCCTTACCCAGCGCCGTGTACGAGTGGGTCGTGCAAGAGCACCTCCTCAGGAGGTTCGGAAGGGTCTATTACTGGAGGGACGGGTACGAAGTTGACGCCGTTGCAGGAGGGCTCAGGGTCGAGGTCAAGGCCGGGAAGCCCCACAGAAGATATCCTAGGGATGTCCTGATCTTAGATGAGTATAACATAGCCGACTTCCTAGCGGTGATCATCTGATCCTAAGTTCTTCTGGCCTTGATGGCCACAAAAGTCCCCAAGAGAGCCCTCTTCACCTTGATAACCTCGAACTCCTCCCCTATTATGCTGGTAAATTCGGAAGCCGTCAACATGCTCCTAAAGGTCGGGTAGAGGGCCTTCCATGGCGTATCTAAGCTCCCGTATATGGGCATGGAGATGAGAGGGACCAAGATCCTGAGGTAGAGGCCCACCAGCCAGGCGAAGGCCCTGTTGTCCGGTCTGACTAAGTCCAAGACTAGGAGCTGGCCTCCCGGCTTGAGCACCCTTCTGAACTCACTTAAAGCTCCGTAAAGGTCCCTTGCATCCCTCAAAGCGTAGGCCGTCACAATGACATCCACGGAGCTGTTGGGTAGAGGAACGGATTCGAAGGTGGCCTCCAAGAAGTTGAGCTCAACGTCACCAGCGATGTCCCTTAGGTTATCGAAGGCCGCCTTCAGCATCGACGGCAGCGGATCCAAGCAGTAGAGCTTACCCCTTCTCATCTTCCTCAGTATGTGGACCGACATGTTCCCAGGACCGCAGCCGGCGTCCAGCACTGTCATGCCGTCATCTAGCGTAGCCATGCTGGAGAGGACCTTCCTCATCCTCTCGCTGTAACCTAGAGTGATCACCCTGTTCACAGCCTCGTACTTCCTGACCGTCCTGTCCAGAGCGTTGACTACCTCCCTCCAGGTGCCGTCCTCTAAGCCCACGCACCGAGCTGCCCCGAAGAGGTTAAAAGGTTATCACCCACTGGGACCTCAAGTTTTTCTCCTCTCCGCTCGCGATCTCATATGGAGCTGCTGTACCTCTCCTACCAAGATATATCCTCCTTGGATATCCCTCTATTCGATATAATAAGGGTCATGGAGGATGCGTTCCGTCAGAAGGGAGAGGGTCTGGCCGAGATGCCTCCCAAGCCTGGGATCCATCCTCGACCGGACTCGTTTATTCATGCGATGCCGGCTTACCTCAAGGGAAGTGATGCTGCTGGCCTGAAGTGGGTATCGGGCTATCCGGATAATCCCAAGAGGGGCCTCCCCTACATAACCGGCCTGTTCATCCTCAATGACCCTGATACTGGAGTGCCGGTAGCCGTGATGGATGCCATGTGGATAACCGCCTATAGAACGGCTGCAGCTACGGCCGTTGCAGCCAAGTACCTAGCAAGGGAGGATAGTGAGGTCCTAGCGGTGCTGGGATGCGGGACCCAAGGTAAGACCAACACACTGATGCTCCGGGAGGTGCTCCCCATAAAGACCGTATGGGCATACGACATCGATCCGAAGGCCCTCGACAGGTACGAGGAGTTCGTTAAGGAGAGGATCGATGTGGAGATCATCCGGGCCTCCTCACACAAGGAAGCGGTGGAGCACGCAGACATTATAGTTACAGCTGGCCCGATCCTCAAGAACCCGAACCCAGTCATAGAGGCGGACTGGGTGAGGGAGGGCGCCACCGCCGTACCGCTGGACTTCGATTCCTACTGGAAGTCATCGGCCATAGCCTCGGTGGACAAGTTCTACACGGATGATGTGGATCAGCTTAAGTACTACATAGAGGAGGGGTGGATCCGTCCGATAGAGAGAATAGACGGAGATTTGGGTGAGGTCGTCTCCGGGAAGAAGCCCGGAAGGGAAGGGAATCACGAGAGGATAATGTCAATGAATCTGGGGCTAGCGATAGAGGATGTCGCGACGGGGAAGCTCATCTACGATCTGGCCATGGAGAAGGGAATAGGGAGGAAGCTTCCCCTTTGAGGCTCAGGTTGGGGATCCCCGTCGCTAGAGTGGTCTTGGGGGTGGAGGCCTCCACGTATAGGGAGGTAGGCCTGTGCCTCGACCTCTTCTTCTCCAAGTGGGCCTCCTCCCTCGACGAGTTCGTGCCCCTCTTAATACCCAAGCAAAGATGCATAGAGGATGAAGGTAGACCGCACCTCGAGCTCGAACCCCTAGTAACTCCTGAGGAGTTCGTTGAGAGGTTCTCAGTCGCATATAGGAGGTATGCCGAGCGGGTGGACGATCTCCGGGGGAAGCTGCTTCAGGTGAGGAGATCCTATCGCTTCAACCTCCTGATTCCTCCCTCGCCATCGCAGCTTCGGGCTGAGGACATGCTAGTGAAGGGGATAGGGTTGATCGAGGGTTCCGTGAGGGGAGTCAATCTAGTACTGGGGCTCGACGAGTGGGATAAGGTCGAGGAGATGAGTTTGATAGCGTGGCAAGGTAATTCGATGCTGTTTGATGTGCTCTCTCCAAGGGGTTACTTCAGGTTCGGGGAGAGGTCTAACCTCATGGCTACGCTGATAAGATCAAATCCCCAGCTACGGGATTTTCTCTCGTCCTTGACCAATGATTAGCACTCCCCTAATTGGAGGGAATGGTTCAAACTTGGAGCTATTGGCCTCATGTGGGACCGGATTTCCACGACCGCGCGCTTAATTTGATCAGGGATCGCCTCGTGATACTCGGCATACGCTCTTCGGAAAATTGGTTAGGATGAGATGAAAACCAGCTGTGCATGATCCAAAACATGGTCTATGAGGTTCCAGTAAGAGCAAACGGGGAGATCTCACTCCTCAGTGAGCCTCCTGTAGAGCCTTCTACCGGTATCATTTCGCACGTATCCGTTTTCCAGAGCTGGTATCACGAGATCGGGTCGGTCCGTGGTGATGGCGCCCACGCCCATCCTAGCTAGGGCGAGGGCCTGCTCCGCATCGTTCACCGTCCACACGTACGTGAGGCCACCCACCTCTCTCATCTCGCTCAGAAGATCCTCGTCCACATAGGAGAGCTCGACTGACAGTCCGTCAGCCATCGCATCAGCCATGACTTGGGCGGGCCTGGCTGGCCTGTCCTGTATGGACGCCAGCATCAAGTAGTTGCCTTTTAGCTCCGGTCTGAGCTTCCTGAGGGTGTTGTGGTACTTGGAGCTGATCGCGACTCTCCCGTCCCCAGGCAGTGAGCTGAAGATCTTGGGATCCACCTCGGGGGTCTTGAGGTCTACGACTAAGGCGACATCCCTCTCCACGATCTCTCTCACGATCCTGTCCAGCGATTCGCCCTTGGGTTCTGGGAAGAAGATTCTCCTCAGCAGGGCCTCCCTTAAAGTAGCTGGCTTTATGCTAGTTATGTGTCTGACCTCGCTCCCCGTTATGTCCACCTCCACCGCATCGACTCCCAGCTGGAGGTAGAGCCTGAGCTTAGTGAGGGTGTTCGCCCTATGCCCGACTATGAGCGGACGCATCCGGGAAGCTTGCATCCTAACAATTTAAACGTGCCTGAGCCAGCCAGAACCGAGCTGGGACATCGTATAATGGGGAGATCCATCTAGCCTTCACGCAATATCTCCCTAGCGAGCCCCACTAGATTGGCCATGACCAGTAAGAGGCCCCCGTCATCTCCCAAAGCGACAGCTGCCCACAGTGGGATGTAACCGATCACTCCAAGCAAAGCTGCTACAGCCTTGAAGATACCCACCAAGGCCATATTCGACCAGAAGGTAGATGCTACGGACCTAGAAGCCCTGAACAGCCATGGCAGTGACGGGATGCCTGACACGAGGGCCACATCGCCCGCCTCGATCGAGGCCTCCAAACTGCCGACGGCCACACCCAAGTCGGCCGCAGCGAGAGCTGGGGCATCATTTATCCCGTCACCGACCATCGCGACACACCCGAACTCCTTCAGCCTCCTGACGATCTCCACCTTCCCTTCTGGGGAGAGATCCGCATAGAGCTCGTGGATCCCCAAGCCCTCGGCTACCGGTCTGGCGCTCTCCTCCCTGTCACCGGTGAGCATGGCAACGCGGAGATCCATCTCTTTCAGTCGTTCGACCACCTCCCTAGCCATGGGATTCACCTCATCCCCGAGCGACACGTAGCCGTACCTCTCCCTCACCGAGGCATGAACGACGACGCTCCCACCCATAGCCTCCTCAACCCCGACGAAGGACGCCCTCCCGGCGACCACCTCCGCTCCCTCTACTAACCCCTTTATCCCCTCGCCCGGTACCTCCTCCACCTCCTCGGGTATCGAGAGCTTCAGGCCCATCCTCTTGGCTTCCTCCACAAGAGCTCTGGCCACGGGATGCTGCGAGGCCAGCTCCAGAGAGGCTAACAGTCTGAAATCCTCCACATCCATGTGTAACTCCCTCACCACCAACCTCCCCAGTGTGAGAGTACCGGTCTTGTCTATGGCTACAATCCTTACCTTGGCGGCCATCTCGACAGGAGCGGATCCCTTGAACAGAACTCCTCTCCTCGCAGCCACAGCCAGCGATGTGAGGGTCGTGGCCGGAGCGGCGACGAGGAAGGCGCTTGGACAGGCGACGGCGACCAAGACTATGGCCGCTCTCACCCCTAGGAGGGCCCATGCCAGCGCAGAGAGGGCGAGCATCGACGGGAGGTAGTACTTGCTGAACCTCTGGACCAGCCTTTCTCCGGAGGACTTCCTCTCCCTAAACTCCTCCACCATGGCGAGTATGCGCGAGATGAATGCCTCCCTCCCAACATTCAGGGCTCTGATGATCAGGCTTCCCTCGACCAAGAGGGAGCCGGAGTGAACGTAGCTGTCCACCTCCACCCCCACAGGTAGGGGCTCGCCGGTCACCACTGACTGGTCTAGGTGACCCCTGCCCCTGACCACCAGACCATCCACGGGGACCCTCTCGCCCCTAGCCACAACCACTAGGTCACCCCTCCTTATGGAATCGAACTCCACCTCTATGAGGGAACCGTCCCTCTCCACCTTGGCCTTCCTCGGAAGGTACTCCATCAACTCCTTCAACCCGGACTCGGCCCTCTTCATTGCTACATGCTCCAGTATCTCGGCCAGTCCGAACATCCCGAGGAGGAGGGTACCCTCAAGGTGGAGGTCTAGCCAGTAGGTGAGGGCGCCAACTCCGACCATCAGCAGGTTAACCGCATGCTCTAGCTCCACCTTCCTCTCGTGGAGCCCCTCCCACACCGTATATGAGGAGATCATGGCTATCAGTAAAAGGAGTAGAAGCGAATCCAAGCCCTCCATACCGGTTATGTGCAGGATAACGGATATCAGCGATGCGATCAGCACCGAAGCCCAGAAGAGATCCTCCAGTTTCAAGCTCCTCCCCCTGAGCTAGAGGGTCCCTTAAATAATATGCTCCCCCCCAACCTCAATGATGGATTGGAAGGACCTCCTGATAGACCTGTACATGAGGAGAGCGGAAAAGAACGTTCTAGAGGTAGGTACAGGTTTCGGAGCTAACCTATCCCTCCTTTTGGATGTTTTCTCAGATTCCACGATAGTGACAGTTGATCCCGAGCTCTCCGCATCGAACAGGGTTCCTCAAGGGGTTCACTTCGTTCAGGCTAGGGCCGAGAGCCTGCCCTTCAGGAATGAATCCTTTGATCTGCTCTCCACCGTTGCCACGATGCACCATCTCACCGACGTCCAGGCAGCACTTGGCGAGTTCAGGAGGGTGCTCAGATGCACCGGCAGGCTGGTCTTAATGGACTGGACCCCCGACTCCAAGTACAATCCTCACGGGAGGGAGAGGGTGTCAAGGATCATGGAAGAGGTAATGTCCTCCGTGGACCACTATATACAGGTCATTCACATGGAGGAGGAAGAGGACTACTACGTGATATGCGGAGCCAAGCTCTGCTGAGCTGAACCCAGCTGGGCGGACGATAAACCTAAAATAATGATAACATAAATTATCATAATAAGAATTATCATGTTGTTGACAGGAAGGAGGAGCTGGAAGCCCTGAAAGAGAGGCTGGAATCTGACTCGTTCGAGTTCATAGTGGTGATGGGGAGGAGGAGAATAGGGAAGACCCGTCTCATCTTGGAAGCTGTCAAGGGAAAGGATTACATCTATTATTTGGCCGTGGAGGGCGGTAACTTAAGGTATTTCAAGCTGATAGCCTCTCGCATCGTTCCTGAGGTCAGCTACGCGATGGAGGATTGGGAATCCATATTCGCCTTCCTGAGGGACAGGATAGTGGTCATAGACGAGTTCCTCAACATGGTGAAGGAGGATCCCAGCGTCGTTTCGGTCTTCCAGAGGATAGTGGACTTGCACCTGCGCGATACTAGGACGAAGCTGATTTTGTGCGGTTCTTCAGTCTCCATGATGAAGGATATCTTCAGTCTCCATGATGAAGGATAAGGTCCTCTCATACAAGAGCCCATTGTACGGCAGGAGGACTTCCACCCTCAGGCTGGGTCCTCTGAGGTTCCCCTACCTCAGAGAGTTCTTCCCCTCCTCAAGCTGGGAAGAGCTAGTGGAGATATATGGCTTCGCTGACGGAGTCCCCTATTATCTGAACAAGGTCAGAACACCCTTCTGGTCTTGGTTGGGGAGCGAGCTAAAGTCGCCAGACACGTTCCTCAAGGAGGAGGTGGACTTCCTACTCAAACACGAGTTCACCGAGCTATCCACCTACAGGAGGGTACTAGAGGCCATAGCCCACGGAAAGAACACCCCCAAGGAGATAAGGGACTACATTGGGTTGAG
>JARZZM010000004.1 GCA_030130125.1 Thermoproteota archaeon | reverse complement strand
CACAGGATTTCTAGCTTTTACATCACTCATGTACATATAATCACCTTAACAGATGCGATACTGGCGAAGTAGCTTCCCATCTGATGGGTCGGAATTGAATTAAAAGGATTCCGCTGAGAAGGCGTCAGTGAGGATAACATGCCCTATGAGGAGAGAAGGAGCTTAGTTCCAGCTGAATTAGCTTTTGAAGGGTTTAGGTTCATCTTTGAAGGAATTACGGATACTCGAAACAGTTGCAGACCAAAATCAGCCTGCGTAGAAGGGCTGGAGGAGGGAAGAGTATATGAAGCAGTAGAAAATAATTCAAAAAAGAGATTCGAATGTCCTTTGCACGGAAAGCTAGTCCTAGCAACATTAAGGAGGGCTAACATACTGATAGCGCTACCCTCTGGAGTGATAGAAGGAGCAACAATACACTATAGACCAATAGAATGTGAGCTAGTTACTTGTAAAAACTTCCAGTACTGTAGGCCGGATGGTCTGAAACCGGGGGATAAGATTAGGTTAGTAAGGGAGGCCGGGCCGTTCAAGCCATTGTGTGGCAAGACCTCCGGGTTTAAGATATATGAGGTTGAGGTAAAATATTGATTAGGATTGAGACGTACTTTCCTCTCTTCCTGGTATTTCGAACTCTTCTACAAATCTAACCTTTTTAATACTCTTAACATGCCTCATTATCAGCGATAAGGCACGTATCTTCCTAGAATAAGCATCTCTTAGCACATAAGCTTTAGAGGGTAGCTCCACCGTGACCACACTATCTCCAGAGGGCGAAGCCTTTATATCTTCAAACCCGACGTCAAAGGCATCAGCCACTATTACTCGGACTTTGTCAACATCCTCCTCAACCTTCCTGACGATTTCTCCCTCAATAACGAGCTCCTTCCCTGCAAGTGGGTGGTTAAAATCTATGGTGACTCTTCCACCAGTTACTGACTTCACAATCCCTCTCTGCCCATCGATATAGACAAACTCACCGATCTTTGGCTGTATTCCCTCTCTCTCAAGCCTTTTGACTGAAAATCCCTTAATTTTGCTTCTATCGTAATTGCCATACGCCTCCTCAGGTCCAAGCTCGACAGAGAAACTCTCTCCTTCATCTAGCTGTAATACCTTCTCTAGGACCTTAGGAAACAAGTTTGTCTCGCCAGGTATGACAAGGATAGGCAGGTATACTGAGTCCTCTAAATAGATACCACTCTCCTTAGCTACTTCTTCTCGTGTAGTTTGATATACTTCACCTGTATTGGCATCTTTTACCGTGAGATCTATTAGTACGAAGGGTCTATCTGTCAATCCAAACACCTATGAGCTATAAGAAAGCAGGTTAATAAAATTGACCATTATCCCTTGACCACACCCATTGGTCTAAGCCTCGCCACAAGTCTAGCTATACCTGCCCTATGAGTTACATTTACTACTTCGTCTACATCCTTATATGCCCCTGGTGCTTCTTCGGCAGCAACCGCATATGAAGCCGGCTTCACTATAATCCCCCTCTCCGCAAGCATTTGGACTATCTGGGTACCTCTATATATCCTCTTAGCCCTAGATCTACTCATAACCCTGCCAGCGCCATGCGCTGTAGTTCCAAAGGATTCGCTCATAGCCCGATGAGTACCAATCATTAGGTAAGATGCCGTTCCTTGGGATCCAGGTATCAGCACTGGCTGGCCAATGCTTTTATAATCACTAGGAATGTCTGGATGGTCTGGTGGGAATGACCTAGTGGCCCCCTTTCTGTGGATGAATACCTTCACTCTCTTACCATCTATCTCATGCTCCTCAAGTTTAGCTATATTATGTGCTACATCATAGATAAGCCACATACCCATATCCTCCGCGCTTCTCCCGAATACCCTTTCGAACGACTCTCTTACCCAATGTGTTATCATCTGTCTATTGGCCCAAGCATAATTCGCGGCACCTTTCATAGCTTTAAAGTATTTCTGGGCGGTCTCTGAGCTAGTATAGGCACAGATAAGCTGCTTATCTGGTAACCTGAAATCTAAAGATCCTACTCTTGATAACATTAGCCTTAGGTAATCATCTGCTACTTGATGACCAAGGCCTCTGCTACCTGTATGTATCAGGGCCGTCACTTGACCCTCGTGCAGTATCCCCATAACCTTGGCTGTCTCGGGATCGTAGATCTTATCAACTATTTGGACCTCTAGGAAATGATTCCCGCTACCTAAGGTCCCGAGCTGAGGTGCACCTCTCTCCTTTGCTCTCCTACTGATCACAGATGGATCAGCTCCCTCCATCATTCCACCTTCCTCAGCGTGCTCTAAGTCCTTCTCCCACCCGTAACCGTGTTCCACGGCCCACCTGGCTCCCATTAGGATAACCTCATCGAGCTGCTGTGGCGTCAACCTCAACTTGCCTCTGCTGCCTAATCCCGAAGGGACATTGGCGAATAGAGTGTCGACCAGATGCCTCAGCTTGGGTCTGACCTCGTTCTCGCTCAGATCGGTCCTTATCAGCCTGACCCCGCAGTTATGGACGATCATCCCGTTGGCCACGAAGTTATGGGCCCTGTGCTCGACGCCGACATCGTAGAACTCCCTGTAGGAGGGCCTCACCC
The DNA here is from genome assembly GCA_030130125.1 of Thermoproteota archaeon. NCBI lineage: Archaea > Thermoproteati > Thermoproteota > Thermoproteota archaeon. The sequence continues at coordinate 47,204 of JARZZM010000004.1, read as the reverse complement.
TCTCGACTCTCTCGACCCTCTCGATGATCATGCCCCCCCTCAGCCCGTAGGCATCGACGAACTCCTCGAAGGTCGGGAACCCCTTCGGAGGCCTAGCGTCCCCCACTGGTTGGTAAAGCGAGCGCTCGACGAACCTCCTGTTCACCACATCCTTCACGGATTCGTAGGCCTCCTTCAGACTTCCCGTCCTCCTGTGGACCTCCTTGGCCCTCTCTGCTGCCTCACGCCTGATCTCCTTCACTCTCTCCTTCCTGACGAGGTATGCATAGGCCCAGAGACCCCTCTCCTTCTTCCTCGGATCGTACTCGTAGCCCACTCTTCCTAGGAAGTTCCTTATGTTCTCGTCCCCCTCTATCGCGAGCCTGTATGAGACACTTCCCTCCACGGTCTCTACCCGGTATATGAGGCTCGATACACCGAACTCCCTGAGCAGGCCCGCTATGTCCTTCAGATAGCTCAGGAGGCTGTCCTCAAGCCCTGACCTCTTGTGCTGGGTGAAGTGTATCGGGAGGGACGTGTACCTCTTGAAGATGGGTGCGCTACCGTCAGCCCCGAAGAGGCCTGCCAGAAAGTTCCTCTTCACCCAGAGAGGCGCCTTCCTTATCCACTCAGGGACCGAGAAGGGGACCTCCGATTTCCTACCCTTGGGCATCCCAAGCCTCTCCATCAGAAGGGCGAAGGACCTGCTGGCCACCCTGAGCTCCGAGTTATCGCCCCTCCTCACGTAAAGGCTCGCGCTCACTCCCAGCCTCTCCAGATCCCTCCGCACCTCCTCCAGCGTATCCTTCAGGCCGTAGAAGGAGATGTGAAGCCTCCCTGACATCTCCCCGAGGTGGCCGTCCCCCATCGCGAAGCCAAGCAGCCTCGCTATCGTACCGATCCTCGGGTCCTCCCAGCGCAGCGGGATCAGGCCCCTCTCCTTCAAATACCTCCTCACCTGAGGATCCTCGAAGGCGCTCTCATCGAGCAGCACCCCGCTCCTTTCCTCATACTCCACGCCCTCGAACGGGTACACGACGATGGAATCGCCGGCCCTCAGCTCCCCCATCTGCCTGTAACCCTCGGGGGTCAGGACGGGGTGATCTGCACTGCCTTCGAGGGAGCGGCCCGTCTCGGTGATCAGCCTGATCGCGAACTCATCGGCCTCCCTCACGGCCACAAAGAGCAGGTCCGAGTAATCGTTGTGGCCCTCCTCGGCATCGTAGACCCTGATGCCGTGGGGCCTCTTGGGGAGGTCCGAGAGCCTTATCCTGAAGCCATGCTCCGTTAGGATCTCCGAGTCCGGGGAGAGGCAGTTGATGTCAAAGCCGACTCCTCCAGGACTTATCACCCCCTCATAAGCGTCGAAGGCGGCCACTCCCCCTATGGGGAACCCGTATCCCTCATGTATGTCTGGCATAGCTATGGAGTACTTGTAAATGCCAGGGAGTGTTGCTACATTAGCCAACTGTTCCACAGCTCCCCTCTCTATCTGCTTCATCAGCTTTTCACTGGCGAAGACCAGCCCAGGAACCCTCATTCCGGGTTTAAACCCTTTTGGAAGTTCCCATCTCACCTCATCGATTTTCTTGAAGAGAGACTCCACACCCAAGCTTCTCACCCGTTAGCTAACCTAAGAAACCATATATAAGCTTGTTAACCTCATTCTCAAAGGACGGTGATCTCTCCTGAGGCTTAAAAAGAGCTTGGGCCAGCACATAATGATATCGAGGAAGTGGCTCAGTGTCATGGCGGATCTACTTTCAATAAGATCCACCGATTCCGTGATAGAGATGGGAGCTGGGACTGGAAATCTGAGCGAGGAGATCCTGAAGAGAAGTCCCAAGAGGCTTACACTTGTAGAGAAGGACCCCAGCATGATATGGCATCTCAAGTTGAGGTTCTCATCAGATCCCCGGGTGGAAATAGTGGAGAAGGACATCAGAGAGGTGCTACCCATCAGAGGCTACGAGAAGGTGGCTGCTAACCCACCTTACTACCTGTCCTCCACTATTCTGATAGGTCTCGCGAGGAGCGATTTCGAGAGGGCAGTAATGACCTTCCAGAGGGAATTCGCCGAGAGGATGGTCGCCTCCCCTGGGACCTCAGAATATGGAAGCCTGACGGTGATATCTTCCCTCCTTTTCAGCGTGAATATCGTGGCTATAGTGGGAAGGAGGGCCTTCAAACCCTCACCTAAGGTCGAATCGGCCATAGTGGTGATAGAACCCAAGGATGTTGAACCCGAGGTGAGGGAGGCAATCCTCAAGTATTCCAAGACGATATTCTCTAAAAGGAAGAGAACCCTTAGGAACGTCCTGAGACCCTTGGTGGGCGAAAAGGTGGAATCGGCTCCCCATGTGGATAGAAGACCGTACCATCTCTCTCCAGAGGAGGTATTGGAGGTGGTACTTTGGCTGAGAGAGCTAAGATCAGAGTGAGAGGTCTCGAGATCGAGACTGACAGGGAGGTCTATACGCCTGCCGAGGACTCACTACTCATGATTGACTCCGTAGACCTGTGGGGAGATCTTAAAGGAATTAAATGCTTGGATGTGGGAACGGGCACGGGCATAGTAGCAATATTCATGGCTAGGAAGGGGTGTGAGACCTTCGCGACGGACATAACCTCTGAGTCAGTGGAATTAGCACGTAGAAATGCCGAGCTAAATGGTGTAGACATCCATGTCACCCAGGGTGACCTGATGGATCATTTCAAGGATTCTTCCTTCGACATAATAACGTTCAACCCACCGTATCTCCCGGAACCCCCGAGCAACGTCAAGCTCTCCATATCTTGGGCCGGGGGTTCTATGGGCAGGGAACTCATAGATCGCTTCCTCTCCGATCTTCCTCGTGTTATTAAAGAGGATGGTAAGGCAGCAGTATTGCACGCGGACTACAACGAGCCGCGTCTGACTCTAGAATGGGGAAGAAAGAGGGGATTCAATTCCCGCATACTAGGCAGGAGGAAGCTAGCATTTCATGAGCTGATTGTTATCGAGCTCAGACCTAGAAGCCTGAGAGCTGAGCGTCCCTGACCTGCTTCACCATCTTGTAATGCTTCCTGCATAGGGGGATCTTCTTCCCGGTGTTCTCCTTCACCTTCAGCTTCAACTCTTGGATGAAGGGGAGGAACGATCTATCTACCTCCTTCGAGGCTGGTTCGTTACAACCTTCTATCACACACACCTTTTCATCCCTCAAACCGAAGCACCTCCCTCATGGCGGGCCCGGGGGGACTCGAACCCCCGACCTCCGGCTCCGGAGGCCGGCGCTCTATCCATGCTGAGCTACGGGCCCGGAGATTAGTACCCCGAATCCGATATAAAATCGCTGCAGGAGCGGAGGGATCAGCCCTTCTTCTTGAACTCAGTATAACCGCACTTACCGCAGGTGTATCTGTCCCTGTGCTCAGCCATGAAGGAGCCACATCTCGGGCACATCCTCTTCTTCCTGACCAGCTTGTTCCCCTCAATGGAGTAGTACTTCCACACTTGAACTGGCTTGTGCTTCATGAGGATACTCCCTCCCCCTCTCCCTCATTCCTCTTTATTATGTGGTCCGGCTCTATAAGTAGGGCAAAGCCCCTGCTGTTATAGGCCATTGCCACGACCTCGGCCTCCTCCTTCCCATACTCGGTGATAATCCTCCTGATAAAGAGGTTTCCGACGGGTTTCCCGAGCTCTTTGGCTAGGGCCTCTCTTATCTCTTTCCTAGATGGGGTGCCACCCTCGAACCGCACCCTAGCGATGACCTCTTCCCTCTGCAGCAGCGGGTTTTCCCTGCGCCTGACGATCTCCAACTCCATTTTCGCCTCCCTTCTTGCGTTCACCCCTCCAATATATAACCTCTACCTCACCACACCCTCAGGGCGTACATACCCACCTTCTCGTGACCGAGCATCTTGGCGAGCTGGGAGCGTAGAGGGTCTGTGATGGCGACTATGCCCTCCCAGTTGTAGGTTAAGTCATCAGATCCACATAAGGGACATTTGTTATCGGTAGTAAGGGCCTTACAATTCCTGCAGGCCTTCCATTTAGCCATAAGATCACCTATTCACGATTCTCCATCTCTTTTTCCTTCTCCTCTATCTTTCCGAGCTTCGGCTGTCTCATCGTTAAGGAGACCCTGACTATAGGCTCTCCTCTGAGGAGAGCCGCGGGACTGGGCTTACTCACCGTGGTTATCCTAGCTCTGACCCTATCCCCCTTCCTAAAGGTGATCTTCGCCTTCTTACTCTGCAAAACCCCCGCCCTATGTATGAAGACGTCATCGCCCAGCTGGGAGATGTGAACGAACCCGCTTATCGGACCTATAGAGACGAACATCCCGTAGTCCACGATGTTCTCCACCTCTCCCTCGACTATCTCGTCCTTGAGGGGGAGGTATGTCAATACCTTGAACTTCGCCCTGACGTATATGTTTGGACTGCCTATGATGGACTTACCGTGGCTCAATTCAGTGACCTTGAGCACATCCAGAACCAGACCCACATCCCTGAGGTAGCGTCCTATGTACTTTGAGCCGAACTGCTCCCTCAATATTGATCTAATATCCCCAGTTATATCGGCAGGCCTTATGAAACCCACATCGCTCATTTCCGTTATATAAAACAATTCTTCCATTCCCCCGCTGGCCCCGAGAGGTCTTACCACTCCAGAGATCAGCTTTCCTTACTTAACCTTAACGGATCATCGAGCACTAGTTTCTTCCCTGCCCTGAGGTATATCACAGGAATGCCCTCTCTCAGCAGCCTCTCCTTCAACTTAAGATCGAATGTGACCACAACAGCTCTCAACTCCTTAGCCAGCGCAATTAGATCTTCGTCAACCTCTCCGCGATATTTCTCATCCACAATGATGTCATGCCTCTCTAATACCTGCAGGGCAACGCTGGCAGAAACCCTCTTCCCTCCCCTGAGAAAACTCTCAAGTTCCTTGACCACGGATTTTGTGGTGACTAATTTTGCATTGGGATAGAACTTCCTCAGGTCGCTCAGGCTCAGAAATCTGAGCTCTGTCAAGGCCATCAAGAAGGAGGTGTCCAAGACGATGTACCTCAAATCGATCACCCTAGTGGGCCCGGGGGGACTCGAACCCCCGACCTCCCGGTTATCAGCCGGGCGCTCTGACCAGCCTGAGCCACGGGCCCAGTGGACCGGGGGGGACTCGAACCCCCGACCTCCGCCTTGCGAAGGCGGCGCGCTACCAACCTGCGCCACCGGCCCAATGACCAACTACCCACTCCCCTAAATAAAATTTTACAGTCAGAGGATCAGTATTCCCTCAATTCATATCGGAGAACAGCTGCCACGCCGCCCAGAGCTTTGAGCTGCATACCCCATTCAGTACCCGAGGAGATCACGTAGATCTCAGCACCGCTCTGCTTTCCCATCTCTCCCAAGTGCTCTATTATGTCCAACTCCTCCACCTCGTATACCGTTCCCCCGCAATTCGGGCACTGCCAGCCGGATAGAGAAGCCTCCCTGTCCTTCCTGATTATCCTCTGCTCCTCGTAGCCGCACTGCGAGCACCTAATTTTCACTTTCTTCACGGGTATGTCCTCCAGCACTAGCACCTTCTCGGCAGCTCCGGCTTCCAGCGCTCTCTCGACCTCGCTTATCCCGTAAGCCACCTTGCCTGGCCCTTTGGCTAGGAGTCGAAAAACCTCCTCCACCAAGGCCTTCTCCTTGTAGAGGGAGGACTCTTTCAGGAGATCCTCCGCCTTCATCACCAACTCCCTGACCCCTTGCTCCTCTGTGTAGGACAGAGGTATATTCGCGATTATCTTCTTCTGCAATCTGTAATCCAAGAAGTTACCCTCCTCGAACTTCTCTCTAGCATCCCCTGGTCCTCCAATTATTATCCCCTCTAGCTCATCCTCTAATGGTAGGAGAGCCTCATTCGCCCTCTTCCCCAGCCTCTTGAAGAAGTCGTGCACCCTCTCCTCTCTTATCCTCTCGAACCTCCTCTGGGACTGTCCTCCAGCGCTGTGCTTTGGAGGTATGTCCGAGGTGACCCAGTCCACTATCTTGTAGTTGGGGCCCCTGAGCACGGCTATGACGCCGCCTCCCCTGTCCATAACTATGAGGCCGTAGGCCCTCTTCTCCTTAGCCATCTCCTCTAAGGGTTCTACGTAGAACTCGTGGTCACATACGTACTGGAAGGATCTGACAGGTTCTGGTGGTTCTATCACGTAGATCTCGATCTTCTCAGTCCCTCTATCTTTACCCTGAGGTATCGCACCACAGAAGACGACCAGTCCGTGCTCAGGTACCCTCCGGTACAGCTTGAGCCTCTGTATTATGCTCTCTATGGCGCTCTGGACATTTTTCCTAGTTAGCTTGTCCTTGATATTGCTCGCTTGATCGTACTCATCCCTCAAGTACTTTATAACGTCATAAACGTTTCTCCCGGGTGGGATATATAGGGATATAAGCTCAGTACCTCTACCCCTCTTACCCTTAAGCTCTTTTATCAGCTTCTTGAACTCATAGCGCTCGTAGGTTAGGGACAAAGTTTTTCACCCTTACGAGAGGTGGAATGGCATCCGACTTAAAAAACTCCATCAGGTGTAGCATGGTGCCTATGATCCAAGTGGTGCTGTTCGAGGACTCGCGGGTTAGTGACATCTCCCCCCTGACCGACCTCACACTGATGCAGGAGATCGTAGTTGGTGGGGTTAAGCAGTTCGAGAGGATGGATAAATGGCTGGGTACTCGAACGAGATGGCTCGTGAGGGATGGATACGAGGAGAAGATCCCTAAGGATAGAAAACCCGATTTCGGAGATCCTGCTCTACTGCTGAATTCTCGTCTGATATCGCCTGAGGTCCTGTCCAAAGTCAGGGGGTTGGAACTTGGTGAGGCGTTGGTGAGTAAGGGGCAGGTGGTCGCCGCTAGAGTCAGCTCCCTAGATTACGATGACAGTCTCATGATCTTCAGAGGGGACGCGGGGACATTCAAGGCGAGGCCGTGCGATGCCCACCTTCTCACCTCGCCTTGGGACGTCTCCCCGACATCGTTAATCACTCACCTATCCAAGGACCTGATGGATTTCTTCAAACCACCCACTAGCAGGAAGTTCGGAGAAATCAAGGTGCTGGGGAACTATCCTGTTGATCTGCCTGAGGAACTACAAATTCTTGGGCCTGTAACGATAGATGCCAGGGAGGGACCTGTAGTCATTGGTGAGGGTGTTCAGATTGAGCCTTACGCTTATCTCAAAGGGCCACTCTACGTAGGCCCGCATACTGTCATAGTCACCGGCTCTAGGGTTGCTGGGAGCTACATAGGGGTGCAAGGGAGGATAGGAGGGGAGGTGACCACTAGCATAGTTTCGGACTACTCGAACAAGTATCACTTGGGATTCTTGGGGCACAGCTACGTCGGCAGGTGGGTGAACATAGGAGCTGGATCCATAACCTCCAACTTGAAGAATACTTACGGCGAGATCAAGGTGGGGGGAGTTCCAACGGGCCTCAATAAAGTGGGTGCGTTCATAGGAGATCATGCCAAGCTCTCTATAGGGACATTGACGTATGCAGGAGTCAGGATCGGTCCTGCATCGCATCTACACGGTCTAGTGCATGAGGACGTACCTCCGTTCACCATTTACGCTAGGAGCCTCGGATGGGGTCTCTACGAACTGGATCCAGAGTCGGCCATCAGGACCTACAGGAGAATGGCTCCACGCAGGGGCGTGGACCCTGACCCGGTCGAGGAGCAGCTCCTCAGGAAGCTCTTCTACGAAACAGAACACCTTAGAAGGAGCAAGGGAGTGAAGAAGGGAAGACTTGTAGTGAGGTAGAGCCGGGTGGGGGATTCGAACCCCCGTCTACGGGTCTGCAGCCCGCTGCCTGAACCGCTCGGCCAACCCGGCCCATCATTGTATGGGGAGACCACCGTAATAAGTTTTGTTCCGAGTCAAAGTTATAAATGGGTTGACCCAAACTACTGAGTGGGGCCCGTAGCTCAGCAAGGATAGAGCGGCGGCCTCCTAAGCCGCAGGTCGGGGGTTCGAGTCCCCCCGGGCCCGCCATGTGCGGCCGTAGTCTAGCCTGGATAGGATGCCGGCCCCCCAAGCCGGCGACCCGGGTTCAAATCCCGGCGGCCGCACCATTTTGGACTGCTTATAGGATATGTGCGGGATTCCAGCTCGAAACGCTCAGCTAAGTGGATCAATTAAGCTTAGAATTCGATGGCATCTCAGCGGACTAGCCGCCAGAGTGACATCTATGATGAATTAGCTTGACTGGTGCGGGGGGTGGGATTCGAACCCACGCGGGCCTGCTGCCCACCAGCTCCTAAGGCTGGCGCCTTGGACCTATCTCGGCCACCCCCGCCCGCTCTCTATCTGAGTGTTAAGGGTATTTAACTATATTCCCGCTCGAGAACTAACTGAGTATACTTCTCATGAGTCTGGGTATCTCTTGCGGGTCCCTCAATTCATGGAACTTGCCATTACCCAGTCTAGCTAGGTCTCTGCAGAACTTGGCCCCTCTGCTGGAAGATCTCCTCCCTACGTAAACTACATGCAATCCCCTGATATGGGATACCACCTTTCTCGGATCCTCCCCCACGTTGTACTCCCCATCGGTCAGCAATATGAACCTCGGATTCACCAGACTCTTGGACTCCTCTAGAGCCTTGATTAAGCCGTCAGCTATATTGGTGTAGCCTAGGGGCACCAAGTCCAGTATATCCTCCACGACCTCGATGGACCCCTTGCTCTCATTCACATGCTTGATCGGAAAGGCCTCACTGTTGAATCCGATAACGGAATACTTACCTCTTCTGATCTTGTGAGATATCAGCGCGGCCATGGTGGCGGCGCTCAGTATCTTCCTGCCGGACATGGAACCACTGGAATCTATTATGACGACAGCAGAGCACTCACTTCTCCTCTTATCTAAACCCACGATGTCGCTGTAATCCAACTCATCGATCTTCTTTCCCCTCTCAATTAGCTCTTCGATGGTCCTCTCAACATCGAAATCCATTCCTACCTCGTAAGATGCCTCTGATCTCCTGTCCTCCTCCAAATTACCCCTCCCCCCCTTCACAACTAAGTTCACCACGGCCTTTGCTACCAGCCGTCTGAACATCCTCCTAGCCCTCTCGTTGAGCCTCCATCTGACCTGCCTGTACAGCCTGACGGCGGCCTCAGGATCTCTCTCTAGGGAAGAGACCATCTTTGGGGTGAAGTTGCCCTTGGATATGGCCTTAGCCACCACTATCTGGCTGTAGTTGGATATCCTTAACAATCCTTGGAGATCTCCCTCCATTAGGTAGTACTCCGCAGCTTTCCTCAGCACCTCGTAATCGCTTGCTAGAGGTTCTCTAAGGCCTGGTATGTTTCTTACTTGGGGATAATCCGTCATCGGAGCCTTTAACGGCTCCTCAATTCGAGAAAACCCTCCCCCCCTCCAAGTACTGATCTAACGATGTCCCTTATCAGGGACTCCTTGCTGACAGCTGTGTCCCTGAGCTCTATCCTCTGAGGTAGGACCATGAGGGCGGCATTGTACCAGCGCTCCCCGTCGCCCCTCAGCATCAGCGCTATCTTCGCCAAGTCTATGGACGATCTTATTGACCCACCTCTCAGGATGCTCGGATGCTCTCTGGTGCTCCTCACGATATCCACGCTGATCTCGGCGGTTTCATCATCGATATCTTGCACATGCCTCCTGACTATCTCCACCTCCTCTTCCCTTCTAGGATATCCCAGCTTAACGAGAACGAACCTGTCCTTCAAGGCCTCAGACAACCTGAGCACGCCGACATCCTCCTCCGGATTCTGCGTGGCTATTATGAGGAACCCACTCTTCGCTTTCAGGGTCCCTAAGTGGGGTATGTGAATGAGACCCTCATCCATGACGGGGAGAAGCGCGTTCTGAGCCGATTCTGGGAGTCTGTTCAACTCGTTTATGAAGAGGACAGAGCCACTGGTTGCAGCCCTAGTAAGGGGCCCGGGAACGAAGGCCTCTTCGACATATCCCTTCTTCAACACCATAGGAGGATCCCAATATCCGATCAGCTTCGTCTCGTTAAGTCTCTCATCACCATCTACCCTCACGAAGTCCCTCGAGAGGTATTCCGCTATCGATCTGGCGAGGAGCGTCTTGCCGACACCAACCGGTCCCTCCAAAAGTATGTGTCTACCGCTTTTGACCGCAACCAGCATCTTGAGTAGCTCCTCTCGTCTTCCTACTATGCCGTACCGCTGACCTATCTCCTCTACCTCATCCAGCAGTCCCTTTACCAGCATCTCCCCTATCATGCATATCTGTCCAACGTCGAATATTAAGTTGAGCCGGAGCGCTGCCCTCCTTAGTAACAAAATAAACTATATTCTAATATAACTGGGGATATAATATCAAATTACTTCAACCAACTATCAATAAATTTGCTTACTATGGAGAGTACCTCGCTGGCATTTAACCTCGTGGTGTCTAATACGAGATGGAAGGGAGTGAGGTCCTTGCCGAGCTCAAAGCCGTAGATCCTCTTATATATGCGATAAGTCTCCTCCTCCTTCAATTTTATTCTCTTTACCGCCTCATCAAAGCTTATCCTATCCCTTCTAGCTACTCTGAGAGCCCTAACTTCCAGATCTGCTTTCAGGAAGATCTTGATACAGTCCTCGGAGTCCAAGAGGTAGGCCATGGTCCAAGAGTCTAGTACGTAGCCCCCTTCAGAGGCTAAGGACATGAGCCTCCTGTCCACTTCCATGTCCAGCTCCGGATTGGACATCCTCTCGGCCATCGCCCTGCTGGCTTCCTCCCTTTCCCACCAGCCCGGATCCTTCAAGCTCTCTTTACCCCCTATTATCTCCTTCAGTATATCTCCGCCGGATACCCTCTTCAATCCGTACCTCTCAACCAACCTCCTAGCTAGTGTGCTCTTGCCGCTCCCAGTGAGACCCGATAGGCACACATTGAACCTCTTCCTTCCCAATCGATCACCCTCAGATGTCGGTCAGTGGCCACTCTATCTCATCTATCCTCCACTGGGGTTTTATGGAAGACTCCTCAATGGGCTCCGGCCCCCTTATCCTATAAGAGAGTATCGCGGTCCAGGCTATCATGGCCCCGTTGTCCCTCACGAGCTCCACGGGGGGTACCTTGAGCTCAACACCCCTCTCGCGGCACATGACCTCCGCTTTCTCCTTTAATCTAGGGGAGGCAGCGACCCCTCCGACTAATAGGAGTTCGTCTTTACCGCTCAGGGCCAAGGCCCTCTCAGCCACCTCTATCGTCATGGAGAAGGCCACTTCCATGAAACTCCAGACGACATCCTCGACCCTCTCTCCCGACTTTATTCTCCTCAATGCCTCGGTGAGGAGGCCGCTGAACGACAGGTCCATCCCTTTCACGGTGTAGGGGAGCTCCACCCACTTACCCATCATCCTATCCAATTTCGGTCCGGCCGGAAAGGGCAGCCCTATCTCTCTGCCCAATTTGTCCTGAGCATTACCCAAGCCCACATCTAGGGTCTCTCCTAAGACCACATACCTCCTGCCGTTGTGGGTGATCACTTGGGTGTTGCCACCGGAAACGTAGAGCACGACGGGATCGTAACTCTTGGTGATCTTCCTGCCTATCTCCACGTGGGCCAAGGGGTGGTTGACACCCACTAAGGGCTTCCCATATTTCAGTGCCAGCGATCTGGAGATGAAGGCTCCTATTAACAGGGCCTGTCCTATTCCAGGTCCCCGAGAATAACCGATGATGGAGATATCAGAGAGGGTCAGACCAGCTTGATCCAAGGCATCCTTTATCACCTTCACCGCGGTGTTGAAATGATGTTCAGCTAACTCATGGGGCCTCATGCCTCCCTCCGGAGACTTGTAGGAGTCCCACACGTTGGCGAGTATCTCGCCCTCTGAGGTTATGATCCCCACCCCGAAGGTGTGGGCCGTCGACTCTATACCTAGTGAGATCACCTTACCCTCTCGTAAACCCTCAGTATTCTCTCGAATGGCACATCTCCCTCCCTCACTAGCACGGGTCTCTCACCCGTGAGGTCCACTACGGTGGATGGCCTGCTGGGTGGAAGAACGCCGCAGTCTAGGAGTAGATCAACCTCGATCTCCTCAGCTACCTCCCTAGGATCTCTCTTAGGGGGTGAGCCCGACCTGTTCGCGCTAGTGGCCGTTACGGCCCTCCCGAAGGATCTAATGAGGCCACGAGTCAGATCCAGATCCGGGATCCTCACGCCTATAGCCCTAGGATTCACAGAATCCGGGACCCTCTCGGTCTTGGGCAGTATGAAAGTCACCTTGCCCGGTAGGAAGTGCCTAATCAGCTCCCTGCTTACCTCGTTCAGCACGGCGTACCTCTCCAACATGTCAAAGTCGCTGACCGCTATAGTCAGAGGCTTGTCTCTCCTTCTACCCTTGACCTCGTACACCCTCAACACCGCCCTCTCATTCTCCGCATCTGCGCCCAGCCCATATACCGTGTCCGTGGGGTAGACCACTAGCCCTCCGGATCTCCATACACCCACCACTTCACTGACACAGGCGTCATCGCACCCTCTCTTAACGTCCAGCCACCTCACAAAGCGAATGGGATGAAACGATTTAATAATCCTCCCGTGAGAGTTCCAGCGATAGGGCATGGATGATGAGCAGCTTGAATCTTACTTGAAACTGGGTGAAGAGCACTCTTACATCCTAGAGCAGATGAGAAGAAAGATCGAACCCGGTGCAAGCGTTCTGGATCTTGTTGAAGAATCCGAGAGACTGGTCAGGGATAGAGGGTACTCACTGGCCTTCCCCACCAACCTCTCCATAAACGAGGTCGCAGCTCACTACACCCCCTTTCCAGGGGACGAACTGAGGATCCCGGAAACTGGCTTAATAAAGCTGGATATGGGCTCCCACTTGGAAGGGTGGATAGTAGATGCCGCTAGATCCGTCGCTCTCGAAGAGAAATACGAGGAGATGGTTCAAGTTGCCAGAGAGGCCCTCGATAACGCGATAGATAGGATGATCCCGGGGAACAAGATAAGGGAGGTCAGCGAGGCGATATACGACACGATAGTGTCAGCGGGATACAAGCCCATACTCAACCTCACTGGCCATATGGTGAGGCCATACGAACTCCACGCTGGCATCGAGGTTCCAAACGTCCCAACCGGGAGGAGCATGGGTTACAAGATCAAGGAGGGAGACATCTTCGCAATAGAGCCCTTCGTAACTCTCCTAGAGGCCAGAGGATATGTGGTTCCTTTGGGAGAGCCCCTAATATTCTCCTTAGGTAGGAAGAAGGGCAGAACCCGCGATGAGATTGAGAGGAGGATTCTCAAGATAGTGGAAAAGAATTACAAGAGGCTTCCCTTCTGTGAGAGATGGCTATTCAAGGAGATCGGCCACAGAGTTAATCATGCCCTGTCCAGACTGGTAGATAAGAGGATCCTCATACCCTACCCTCCCCTGATCGAGGTCTCGGGGATGATGGTCGCCCAATATGAGGACACGGTCCTCGTAACTGCAGATGGCCCCCTCAGGCTTACGGGGGAGAGGGGTTGAGGAGAAAGGCCAAGGGGACTAGAGCAGAGAGGGACCTCCTAGACAAGTTATGGAGGCAGGGAATAGCGGCAGTGAGGATAGCAGGAAGCGGATCCACCAGTCATCCATCTAGCGATGTGATCGCTGGCTACAAGGGAAGAATAGCTGTCATCGAAGTTAAGACCACATCTAAGGAGACCGTTTACATTCCCTCAGAGGAGGTGACCTCCATGAGGAGGCTGGCAGAGCTGCTTGGGGGGGAGTGCTGGTTCGCGGTGAAGTTCTCCTCAGATAGGGGTAAGTTCTACCTGCTGAAGATGGAGGATGCCAAGGAATTGAAATCGGGATCCATCGCTATAGATATAGGGACAGCGAGGTCCAAGGGGCTGTCCGTAGAGGATTTCGCCCAGGTGATCAAGGCTTGAACCAGGACATCTTGTAGCTGACCACATGCTCTCCAGAAACTAGTGATACGATGAGGTCCTTTCTCACTGAAGTTGCAACCCTCCCAGACCTTATCAGATCAACAGGACGCACCTTATCTCCTATCGATCCAGCTACGCATAGGTAAGGTGCATGTTCGAGACCAGGACCTCTCTCGTATACCAGGAAGTCGGCTCCGTACTTGGATCCAGCCTTGGGAACGTATCCCAAATCCCTCCAGTACCTGAACACCCTCTCCCTGATCCTAGACCCCTCTCTAACCTCCGAAAAGATCCTTCTCAACTTGTCTAGGTCCAAGATCCTCCCATCGTAGGTCTCGACCCTCAGTTTGCCCTTGGAGGAGAGGTATATAGCTTCTATCAGGGGTAGCTGCAGGGGCTCTTCGTACTGCTTGAACGGTTCGGGCTTATCCACACCAAGAGGATGACCCCAAAATCCCTTAGCGTATAGATCTCCGGACCTCTCGTCGAACACTACAACCCTATCTCCCACTAGGGTACCTATAAGCTCCGGCAACTCTTCGATATCGTATCCGGTTCTCTTATCGGGTAAGAAGTTTTGGGCCCTGTAGTAGGTGACATTCATCTCGTCATCCACGACAGCCAATATAAGACCCTTCCTCAGCTTGGCCACCTTCTCAACGGTGTCCAAGATGTACTTATGGGGTATGGGCTGGTCCTCGGAGAGAGGGAGGATCAGATCCTTAGCAGCAGCCTCTCCCACTCTAGCCCCCTTCGGATAGAGCCTGAGAAAGTCGGTTGATCTCTCGTACACGACGAGCCTTTCCCTTCTCCTGAGATCACTGAACACCACGTACTTCAAGAAGGCCCTAGGATCGCTCACAAAGAGTCTCATAAGATCCCGCAGCCCGACTTCACCGCTCTCGCCGAGAACCCTCAACCTCCCCCTCCAAACTAGGAATGCGGCCTCAAGCGGGTGGAGCTCTAGCTCACTACCGATGATCTCACCGTATCCTTGCTTATAGAGTCTGTCGACCTGCTCTGACACGTAGATCATCCCTTCCTTGAGCCTTCCCTCCACAGGCATTCCCGCATCCCTCAGGAAACCAATCTGTTCTCCAATCCCTCGAATAAGGAATTCAGCACATTCTTGGCTAAGTCGATCCCTATCTCGGGATCATCCCCCTTTCTCACATGTTCCACGAAGTACGCGAGTTCTCCCTGTAGGGGCTCCTTCCTCCTTATCCTAGGCTGCTCTACCCTGTCTGATGACTCTATCCTCACCATTTGATCAGGGTAGTTCACAATGAGACTGCCCTCGTCACCCATTATCAGGGCCTCCCTGATCCCCGATGGCGTGAGCCAATTCGTTTCAATGGTGGAAACTATCCCACTTGGGAATCTAGCGAGGAATATCGCGAGGTCCTCTCCTCCCTCACCGTCCAGCAGCTTAGCCGTGTAGGAGGACACACTTGAGGGTGCCTCTCCCACTATGTGGTGCTGCACATACATCTCATGTATAGCTAAGTCCAAGGAGACACCTATCTTCCAGCCAATACTTTTCTTAGGGAGTCTTCCTACTCTCCTGGACCATATGGACAACAGTTTGCCTATCTTCTCATCATCTAGAAGCGATTTGGCCATGGACACCGCCGGGTTGAAGAGCTCTATGAATCCAGGCATGAATACACTATCGGCTCTCTTAACGAGGGATTCCAAATTCGAGAGCTCTTCCCTACTGGTAACTACCGGTTTTTCGACGAGTACGGATGCCCCTGCCTCTAAAGCCTCCTCTGTGGCTCGAAAGAGGTACTGCGGAGTGACAGCTATGCTTACAGCATCCAAAGACTCCCTCCTGATCATCTCCTCTATCGATGTGTAATGGTTCACATGGTAAATCTCCGCCAACCTCTTGGCGTTTTCCTCAACGATATCCATGACGGCAACGAGCTGAGCCTCGCCTATGGTCCTGTACACTCTAGCGTGAGCGGATCCGAACCACCCGCACCCCACTACACCGACTCTGACGGGCAAATCCGATCCCGATAGGTATATTTCTTAGCCCATAAAAAGGGACCGGTGTAGGTCCATGGGGGGCGGCAACATCGGGGGCTACTTGAGGCTCTTCCGTCCCAAGAACGCCCTAATGTCCGTATTGGGAGTTCTTGTCGGCTGGGTAAACGTATCTGCCTCCCTTGGGCTCATTCCGAATCTGATCTTGGCTTGCGCTGTGCCGCCCTTCATCCTGATGGCCGGTAATGCGGTGAACGACTACTTTGACGCTCCCATAGACAGAGTGAATAAACCAGACAGACCCATACCATCTGGGGAGGTCTCCCCTAGGGAAGCGATGACTTCCTATATCGTCTTGTCCCTCATAGGGGTTGCCTTGAGCATTCCCTTAGGTGTGGAAGAATTCGTCATAGCTTCTCTTTTCGCCCTCTCTTGGTACCTCTACGCCCGATGGATCAAAGCGATGGGACTAGTGGGTAATATCCTAGTCAGCTTGGGGGTAGCATTTACTCTTATATTTGGAGCCTTGGCGGCTGACGGACTCAATGGAAAGGTGATCCTATTCTCCACGATAGCCTTCACATCCAACTTAGCTAGGGAGGTGGTGAAAACCGTGGAGGACTTAAAGGGAGATTCACTCTATGGTTTAAGGACGGTGGCGGTGGTGATGGGCCCCAAGAGGGCAGGCGCTTACGCCTCCCTGATGATCATTGTGGCCTCCGTCCTCACAATTTTACCTCCTCTAGCTGGCCTGACGGGCCCGGTATACTTTCTCCTCTCAGTGATTCTCTCTATTCCCCTATTACTCTACTCCGCTAAGGAATCGCTCAAAATAGATGAGATTAAGGCTAAGAGACTGAGCAGCACGCTGAAACTCTCCATGTTTCTCGGAATAATGGGGATGCTACTGGATCCCCTCATCCGATGAACCTGAGTAGGCTCCTCCTCTCTAGGACGCCGATCACCTTATCGTCTTCGTTGACCACGGGAAGGGCTGGTAGGCCCAATTCTAGGAAGAGGTCTCTGGCCTCATTCACTAGGACGAACCCTCTGAGCCTCCTCGGGGCCTCCACCATCACATCCTCCACCAAGATCTTCCTGACCACGTTGTCCATGCGTATGGGATCCACATTTTCCCTAACGTCTAGGAAAGCCCTTGCCAGATTCCTCTCCGTAACTATGCCTATGAGCTTGCCTCCCTCCACCACAGGGAGTATCCTAGCGCCCCTCTCAAGCATCACGTTCCTCGCATGGACTATCCTCTCATTGGGCATTATCCTCGGGTGATCTTCCTTCACTAAGGCCTCAATGTCGCCATCATAATCGAGGGACTTCACTAAGTCCGTCTCGGTAATTATACCTACTAACCTATCTCCTTCCACCACTGGGAGCGATCCGATCCCATTCTCGAGCATGATAGAAACTGCCTCCTTTATGGACATTCTGGGACCGATAGTAACTGGAGGCTCGGTCATCAGGGCGCTGACGTATATCCTCCTAGCCGGTATCCTCTCGAACCTAGACGAGCCCAAGCCCTCCATTACGTCCCTTATGCTGAGCACTCCGACGACCTTATATCCAGAGGTGACTACCAAGTGGTTCACATCGTTCCTCTCCATGAGGTCCAATGCGACCTCTACAGTTTCTCCCTTATCGACCGTGATGACCGAGGTCCTCATTATGCTAGAAACATCATTCTTAGGCATTTGCCACACCTCTCACTAGGGCCTTCTTATCGACCACACCCACCAGCTCGTTCCCATCGAAGACGGGGATTGCACTCACCCCCCACTCGATCATGTACCTAGCAGCCTTGGCTGCATCTTCCTCAGGATTGAGCCTTATCTCTATCTCCTTCATTATGTGCCTGGCGGTCTTCACCCGGACGTCCACGCTGATCCTTCCGGTCCTCGATGGGATGAGAACGTACTTCTTAGCGAGATTGGGCTCCCACAGGGCTATATCTCCCTCGGTTATCATGCCCAAGTAGTTGCCCTCCGATCCAACTATCAGGACCCTGCTGCCGTTGGCTATCAGCTTGGCCACCTTCTTTAGGTTGGTATTCGGGGGAATCACCTGATAGTTCTCATCCATAAGATCCTTTATCTTGTAGGAGCCCCTCATACTCTCGGCGAAGAACCTGGAGATATCTGTCTCCGTCAGTATGCCCACTAGGGAAGAGTCCTTCACCACTGGAAGGCCCCCTATGCCCTTCTCGCTCATAACCTTGGAGGCGGTCCTGACGAGCTCATCGGGCCCTATTGTTACGGGATTCCTCGTCATGAACCTGTCGATTAGGGAGTTCTCTGGATTCCTCCATCTCCAGGGCGCACCCCTCCTAGCTAGGGCCTTAGCGATATCCGTCGCGGTAATTATTCCAACTACGTTATTTCCCTCCACAACCACCAATCGCCTTATCTTCCTCTCTAACATGAGGTTCCGGGCCCTACCGAGGGTATCTCGGGGGGTCACGGTGACGACTCTATCGGTCATATAATCCTTTACCTTAGCCATCAAAATCGGGTACCCCCCTTTATACTAGGCTCCAACCCTTCTTAGACTTAGCTAGCCTCAACCTCTCGGACAAGATGAACCATATGTGAGGAGCTACCTTCAGGATGTCGCGGGAGGAGATTATCCCCACTACCTTCTTGTTGGAGTTCACCACTATCAGCCTTCTGACGTTGTGCTCCACCATGATCCTCGCGGCCTCATCGATATCTATGTTGTCCCTGACTATAACAGGCTCCCTGGTCATGATTTCCTCTACCTTAACCTCTTCAGGTCTCCTTCCGTCCTTCTTAGCTATGTACCGGGAGATCAGGTCCCTCTCCGTGACTATCCCCCTCAGGAGCCCTTTCTCCATCACGACCACGGAGCCTATGTTATGCTCGCTCATGAGCTGCGCTACCTTGAAGACAGTATCCTGAGGGGTCACGGTGATCAGGTTCCTGTTCATTATCTCGGATACCTTAAGCCTGAACTTGGGTTCATCACCTTTCTCGGGGAGCAGAGACCACATAACTATCACTCCACTATCGTAACTTTTCCGGGGGGCAACGCCCTCACTATATCATCCACACTCACTTCCACAGGCTCCGCCAAGGGTTCTGAGTCCCCACGTATTTTAATGTTTTCTTGCAGCCAGCTCTCCAGCACATTCTTTAACACTTTTGCGGCCTCTTCCTTGCCAGTGGATCCAGGTCTAAGACATACAGAGTAGAGGAGAGGAGCTCCCGGGGGTGCTGCAGTCAATTTGATTCCATCAGGGGTCTCCTGAAAGCCCACGCAGATCTCGAGCCTCACCCGCAAGTAGTTCCTCCTACCAGTTATGTAAAAACTCCCCTTCGGGAGATACAGTCCGGAGGGCGCGTGTTTCGAGACTTGGGACCCCTTGACATAGTAAACGTCCACCGAGGTCAGACCCTCTCTCCATGCTCTAGAAAACACCCCAGCTGCTGTGGCTGCTTGATTCACTGATGCCTCATCCGGCTCCTTCCCATCCAGCTTGAGCACCACCACTGAGCCCCCCGGCATGTCAACGTGGAAGAACAGATCGTTCTCGTCCAAGTACTTGGACACTATCTCGGCGTTGGTTTGGGCATCCCTCCCCCCTATCGCTAGGAAGCCCCCCGATGTATAGAACCACCTGAATCTCTCGTACCATCGGAGCTTCCGTCTCTTAGTTGGGACCTTTTTGGAAGCCCTCTCTTTGGCTTCACTCCTGAGCCTGTTAAGCTTCTCCTTCAAGGACGAAATGGCCGTATCGATCCTTTCATGCTTCTCCCTATACTTCTTCGCCCTGTTATAGTACTCGGAAGCGTTTTCAGTGGCCGATTTGAGCATGTCTAGCTCGATCTCCCGACCATCCAGATTCAACACGACCTTGCCGGACTTTCTGTCAACTGAAACTATGGGAGGAAGTGAAATCCCCCTCCTAGCCTTCTTCAGCGCCTCATCCACCTCGGTCAAGTGGAGATATATGAGATCGCCCATAGACCTGTACTCCTCCGCCTTTTCCGCATACTCATTCTTCAGCTCTTCCTGCCTTTGAATTTCAACCTCTAACGACCTTATCTTCTGGTCTTCCTCGTATTCAGGCCTTTCAGCGGTATAATAGAGCTGAATCGCTCTAGACAGACTAGATACGGATCTCCTCTCCATCTGGAGGTGCTGTAGCGGGAAGGCCGAGAAACTCACCACTTCATCGCCCTGAACGTAAACTAGGGGTTCCGTCTCCCTATTGAGGAACGAATGGATCAGATCAGCCAGCTCAGCGATAGGAGCCTCGGTCTCGGGTAGAGGCGACTTCAGATCCACACCCGTCAGGAGAGAGATCTCGTCCGTGTAAGGAGGACCCACCCCGAAGGATCCTATCAACACCTTCCATAGGGGTAGCTTCTCCTTCACACCCTTCCTTAGGAGCGCCAGTATGGCATCCCTATCTCTAGGATCCAGCTCAATCCCCGGACCAGCTGGTGGCCGGTATATCTCGCCGGGCTTGATAGATCTACCCCTAAACTCGACTCTCTTGAGGGGTAAAAGGATCTCATCTTCCTGAGCGAGTATGAGGTTCCCTCCGCCGAACAGCTCCACTACAAGCTGCATATCGCCGAAAGATAATCGAATGATTCTCTCGACTCCTATCTGAGATATCTCAGTGAACTTCCTACCCTCCAAGTGCTTCCTGAGAGCCATGATGAATGGAGGCGGGCTCCGAGGTTTTGGCCACTTAAGGTCTGTCAGAAAAATGAAGCCGCTCAGGTCGATCACGAGTTCCCTGCTCCCATCAACTTCCGGATAGAAGACGAGGGAAAAGACACCTTCATCCAGCATGTACGCTTTCTTAAGTATTTTACCCTCCAGAGAGATCAGCTCTCTGACCAGATGCCTGAGATCCAGACCAGTAACCTTTCTCTTCCGTCCCATACAGCCTTTCTCAGGCCAACTCCCTTTATATATTCAATTGGTTACTGGGGCATGATGAAGCCAAAGCACAAAGTCTACTACCTCAGGGTAGCCCTATCATCCCTAGTCGGGCTAGTGAGCGGTATCGCTGGACTCACTCCGATGGAGGGGCTGAGCCTCTTCTTGCTTGCTTACTTCCTCGTTACACCCCTATCCCTCAAACTCTGGGGGGGCGAACTGAAGGACCTTGGACTGATGAAACTATACAGGGAGGCCTTGGGATCATCGTTCCTGGCTCTCCTCCTGATCTGGACCCTAGTCATTAATCTGATGGGTCCGGGAGTCCACATCTACGTGGTGAGGGCATCTCAGGGTGGTATATATCCCATACAGACGATAGATGGTCGGATCGTTGGTCCCGGCGAGAGACCCCTAGCCGGATACAATGCCGTTTACCTGAAGCTCACGGACCACAACATAGAGGACATATACATCGGTTCTTACGCCAAAATGAGAGACCTAACGAAGGTCATACTAGGTCACACAGAGGTAACCCTGTCTAAAGGAGAGATACACATCTCCGGCGTCTACAACTTGTCGATCGGGTCAGACTATGAGAGGATGAGCAAGCTATTGGGGAACATAACGATATTCTTGAACGGGACCCTCGTCATAAATGGGACTATGAAGCTCAATCCCGGTGAGACCAAGGAGTTTACCTACAACTCCACCATGATGGAGGTGTACCACACCGCTCCCGGCGTCCTCGACGTAGAGATAGACTCAACGAGGGACAGGATTACCGAGTACCCCGTTTCAGTCTTCATAAGCTCAATAGAGGAGAAGGAAGGCTATATCTTCGTTTTCGATTCAGTTAAACCGTTTTGGAAGACCAGGACGGCTAGGGTAGATGACAGCTACGTTGTCGTCCTGCCCCCGGGGTGATATTGTGGGCAGGAAGCTGGTCGACGTCGAGGCTGATGTAGGGTTCGAGGTGTGGGCTAACGACCTGAACTCCCTCTTCGAGGAGGCAGCCCTCGCCATGTATGAGGTAATGGTGGATGTCGAGAGCGTTAATCCAGTTGTAAGGAAGGAGCTGGAATTGGAATCTGAAGATCTATCCCTGCTCCTCCATTCATGGCTGTCAGAGCTCCTGTTCATCACGGATGTGGAGGGGTTGGTGTTCTCGAAGTTTGAGGTCACGATCCAAGGTACCAAGCTCAGAGGCAAGGCGTGGGGCGAACCGGTGGATCCCGAGAGGCACAAGCCCAAGACCGAGGTGAAAGCGGTCACCTACTACAAACTCAAAGTGGAGAAAGAGGGAGACCTCTGGAGAGCCGTGGTTATTTTGGATCTCTGATATACAAGGACGGCATCGAATATGCCGCTGAAGTTCGCTGTCTCCACAGGAGAGGACCCCCCTGACATACCAAACTTTAATAAACCCCAAGCTTGTCTTGTGTTGGAAAGTTAACGGGGTGCTAGTGATGCCCAGAAGACACGGTTCGCTACAATTCGCTCCTCGGAAGAGGGCTAGAACTCAGAAGGCAGTCTTCAGATCCTACCCTGAACTGCCCCTTGAGGAGCCGACCCTAGTGGCCTTCCCAGGCTATAAGGTGGGTATGGTTCATGTCCTGATGAAGGAGGATAGGCCTGGTAAGCTCAACATAGGTCAGCCCGTGACCTTGGCCTCCACCGTGGTGGAGACCCCCCCAATAGAGGTGGTCGGCTTCAGGCCCTACGTGGGAACCTACTACGGGCTGAAGGCCGTGACCACAGCTCTCAAAATCGAGCAGAATGACCTGATCTCCAGAACTCTCACTATAGGCGATGGGGTTGACAACTGGGACGAGGCCCTCGCCAAGGTGGAGGCTAACAAGGATAGAATAGAGGAGGTCAGGATTCTAGCCTACACTAGGCCTGATCTGGCGGGAATACACAAGAAGAAGCCAGAATTCCTCGAAATCCCGATTAAGGGCGGGTCCATGGATAGGAGGCTTGAGTACGCCCAGTCCTTGGTGGGCTCTAAGGTCAAGGTGAACCAAGTCTTCAAGGTGGGTCAGCTGGTGGATGTCACCGCGGTCACCAAGGGGCACGGGTGGCAGGGAGTCGTCAGGAGGTTCGGAGTCGAGCTGCTCAGGCACAAGGCCGGCAAGGGCAGATGGAGGGTCGGGAGCTTGGGATCTAGGCATCCGCCCTACGTGACTTGGAGGGTCCCGAGGGCTGGCCAGACCGGTTACCACAAGAGGACGGAGTACAACAAGAGGATACTGATGATGGCCGATCTGTCCGAGGAGGGGGCCCTGAACGTAACGCCCAAAGGTGGATTCAAGAATTACGGGATCCTGAAGAGCCAGTATGTGATCCTCTCCGGATCGATACCCGGTCCAGCGAAGAGGTTCGTGTTCATGAGGCATCCGGTAAGGCCCAAGTACGAGGAACTTCCAGAGCCCGAGATAAGCTATGTGAGCTCCGTGGGCTGGTTGAAGAGGTGATTACATGGTATCGGTTCCGGTGTTCAATCTGAACGGCGAGAGAATAGGGGAGGTGGAGCTTCCCTCCATCTTCGACATGGAGGTAAGGCCCGACACCATAAGGCGGACCTACCTGTCCCAACTGACCGCTAGGATACAGCCCCAAGGTAGGGATCCCTTGGCCGGACTCAGGACGTCGGCTGAGTCTTGGGGGGCAGGTCACGGGGTGGCTAGGGTACCTAGGGTGAAGGGTAGGGGCTACCCCGCCGCCAGCAGGGCGGCTAGAGCGGTCATGACCGTGGGCGGCGCGAAAACCACAGCGCCCAGATCTTGGAAGGTCATCTGGGAGAGAGTGAACAAGAAGGAGAGGAGGCTGGCTATCCTATCGGCCATAGCGGCGACTGGGAGGATAGACTTGGTCAAGGCCCGGCATAGGGTGGATCTGGACTATGTCCCTCTGGTAGTGACGGACGATCTGGAGGGCATATCCAAGACATCTGAACTCCACTCCCTGCTGCTGAAGCTAGGCCTGAAGGACGAGCTGGACAGGACCAAGAGGAGATTCAAGAAGATAAGGGCCGGACGGGGGAAGATGAGGGGAAGGGTCAGGCAGAGGGCGAGGGGTCCGCTCATAATATACCTCAACGAGAGCTCCTCGATAGCTAGAGCTGCCAGGAACATACCCGGAGTTGATGTAGTCGCTCTCAGGAACCTGAGCGTGATCCACCTGGCCCCGGGAGGTGTTCCGGGGAGGCTGACCGTATGGACGGAGAGAGCCCTCCGTTCTCTGGAGGAGGTGATGGGTATTGCCTAAGATAGGCGACTTCGATCCCTACAAGATACTGAAGGCCCCCATCTCCACCGAGAAAGTTGTTAGGATGATCAACGAGGAGAACAAGCTGGCTTTCTTCGTGGACAGAAGGGCTAACAAGAAGGAGATAAAGAGAGCTGTTGAGGAAGCCTTAGACGTCAAGGTAGAGAGGGTGTGGACCATAATTACCATAGACGGCAGGAAGAAGGCATACGTGAAGCTCAGTCCCGAGTATAGGGCCTCGGATGTCGCTGCCAAGCTGGGCATAATAGGGTGATGGTATGGGTAAGCGTATACTGGTTCAGAGGAGGGGAAGAGGAGGTATCCAGTTCAGATCTAGGGATCATCTCAAGATAGCTCCCGTGAAGTACCCGCCTCAGATAGGGCTGAACGGCCTCGTGAGGGGAGTCATAAAGGAGATACTACACGAGCCAGGAAGGCACACTCCGATCTCTCTAGTGGAGCTGGAAGATGGCACCAAGTTCTATTACGTGCCTCCGGAGGGGATATACGAGGGTCAGGAGATACAGATAGGTCCTGGAGCCGAGATAAAGACGGGAAACGTCCTTCCTTTGGCTGATATACCCGACGGGACCTTGGTCTCCAATGTGGAGATAAGGCCGGGAGATGGGGGAAAGATAGCTAGGAGGAGCGGGACCTACGCTCTAGTGTTCTCTCACGAGGGAGATAGAGTCCTCTTGAGGCTTCCCTCTAGGAAGGAGAAGTTCGTGGATGCTAGATGCAGAGCCACCATAGGTATAGTGGCTGGTGGCGGCAGGATAGAGAAGCCGTTCATGAAGGCGGGTCTCAAGTATTACCACGAGAGAACCCATCCGAAGAGGTGGCCTGTGGTCAGGGGTGTGGCCATGAACCCAGTCAGCCACCCGCACGGTGGTGGATCCCACAAGAGACCTGGCAAGCCTACAACTGTGGCTAGGACGGCTCCGCCAGGACAGAAAGTCGGACATATAGCTGCTAGGAAGACGGGTAGGGCCAAGAGGAGGGCTGGCCTCTGAGCCCAACCTTTATTTATGGTTCAAGTATGGGGTGACATGTATGTCCTCCAAGGAATTCAGGTACAGGGGTTACACACTGGAGCAGCTCCAGAGCATGACCCTAGATGAGCTGGCAGAGGTGATGCCAGCTAGAATCAGAAGAACTCTGAAGAGAGGTCTCTCTCCTGAGAACAAGAAGCTCCTGGAGAAGATCAGGAAGTACAGGAACAAGGGCATAGACAAGGTGATAAGGACACACAGGAGGGACATGCCCGTCCTCCCTGAGATGGTGGGGGCGAAAATAGCCGTCCACAATGGGAAGGAGTTCGTCGAGATAACCATAGTCCCCGAGATGATAGGACACTACTTGGGAGAGTTCGCGATGACCAACAGGATAGTGAGGCACGGTAAGCCCGGTAAGGGAGCCACCAGATCCAGCAAGTTCGTGCCACTCAAGTGATTCACCTTTTTATTCCCCCTCGCATTTATACCAGGAATCCGCGAGCGCCGCTCGAGCCGGGGTGGCCGAGCCAGGACCAAGGTGCCCGCCTTGAGAGCGGGTGGCCCTCCGGGCCGCGAGGGTTCGAATCCCTCCCCCGGCGCTACACCTTGGGGAGCAGCTCCGGAGCGTTCCTCATTATAGCCACTCTAGGCTTACCCCCCAAGGATTTCAGTTCAGAATCTATGGCCTCCTGCAGATCTCCATACCAAGAGAAGCCAAGAGACCTGGCTTCTTCCTCGGAGATTCCATCGGAGACCAGGACTACCTTTATCCTGGATCTCACCTTAGACCAGACCATGGAGTTGGCAGCGCCCACGGGATCCTCTATCTCTCCCCCCTGACTTTGGCATCTATCTTCTCCGGACTCAATCCAGCCAGCTCCAAGACCTCTGGGTGAGTGACAGCCACGCCCTCAGGGCAGGGTGTAGCGAGTATGAGGATTCCCCCATCCCTGAGGGCCATCTCAGCCGGATATAACGATTTGTGGGCCTGCCAGAACTCTATATCGGCTGGATAGCTACTGGCGATCACTAAATTGAGGTTGCTGGGAGCCTTCACCTCATACACGCGTCTAGCCTCATCGACCGCCTCGGAAAAGACCTCCCTTACACCGCCTGCGCCCACCCAAGTGGGCCTCCCAATCCCATCGACGACTACCTCCACCAATCCCCTCAGTCCAGCCCTCTCTGCAACCAAGTCCATGAGTGCCCTCACGGGGTTCTCTTTCATTCCCAAGAAGCTCCTCCTCAGTCTAGCGCTGAGCAAGTGCATGCCTCCCACAGTCCTCTCACCGGACACACCGGGCAGGACTATCTTCGACCCACCTGAGAAGCCGGAGACGTGGTGAGGAGTAACCATTCCCACGCCTATCGAGAAATCTACCTTCATGAGGACGTTGCTCACCTCGATGGGGGATCCTTCAGGCATCGATCCAACTATAGCTTGCTTTTCCGGATCCCTATAATCGGGTTGAACGACCTCGACCCTCTCCATCGCCTCCCCATACTTCCTCTCCAACTCCCCTTGGGTCATGGGCCGGTGCGTTCCCAACGCGGCCAGCAGCAGAATGTCATCATCACTCACGCCTGCTGAATTTAGGTAGTCTAGGAGATGCGGGAGGATGTCCGCAGTGGGAGTCGGTCTCGTCACATCATCGGCAATTATAGCCACCCTCCTACTTGGGCGGATAATCGCATCCAAGCCTCTCAAGGCTCGTTGTAGTGCTCCTCGGGCATCCTCGAGGGGCGTAACATTGTTGGGACCCATTTCAACCACTTGAGCCTCATCGGGGAGGTGGAAGCTCAGGTAGCGCTCCCCGTACTTGAGGGAATAGTGGACCATCTCTACTCAGCCAACCTGAATGCCAGCTCTAAAGCCTTAAGCATGCTGCCCTCATCGGCCACGCACCTGCCGACTATATCGTAGGCCGTACCGTGATCCACGGAGGTCCTCACATAGGGCAGCCCTAGCGTCACATTGACTGCTCTGCTGAAGCCAATTATCTTGGCCGGTATGTGACCCTGATCGTGGTACATGGCCACGACAGCGTTGAACTCCCCCCTTAGCGCCCTGAGGAAGACAGTGTCAGGTGGTAAAGGGCCTTCTACCCCGATCCCTTCGCTTCTGAGCTCCTCCACGGCAGGACCTATGATTTCGATCTCCTCCCTTCCCATCACACCGCCATCTCCGGCGTGGGGGTTCAGCCCCGCCACCGCGATGTTAACCTCCTCACCCAACCTCCTCAGGAAAGAGGCCGTCAGTCGAACGGTCAGGTGAATCTCCTCCTTACTTATGGAGGTTGGGACGTCCCTCAATGGGATATGAGTGGTGACGTGGCTCACCCTCAATTCGTCCAAATACAAGAGCATCTTGACTTTCACACCTCCGGCCAGCTCCGCGAGTAACTCTGTGTGACCGGTGAACCTGATTCCAGCCATGTTAACGGCCAGCTTGTTCATGGGTCCGGTCACTAAGGCGCTGGCCTTACCCTCCCTCACCATTTCCGCCGCCCTCACAACATACCTGTATGAGTAAACACCACCCTCGGGAGTCGCCCTACCCTTCTGGACATCCTCGCCACCCATATCTATCACTGGGACGCTGTCCACAAGGTGCGTCGGCTCATCGACGGATGAGAACCTCAACTTCAGACCGCAAAGCTCCGAAACTTCCTCGAGACACCTCTTACACCCCACCACTGTGATGGGTTTCCCGCCACCGACTCGGGCGAGGGACTTCGCGACGACCTCGGGACCTATACCAGCGGGATCACCCATCGTTATCAAGATCGGCCTCACGTAACCACCTCCTCACCCTGATTAACGTGGTCTCCGTTCCGAATCCTCCCGCCTTAGTTACTATGGGTAGGCCATCGAGCGGTCCACCCACTATCCATCCGGCGGCAAGCCCCTCCTCTGGAGGTTCCCCTATCTTTACACCTGCTATCTCCATTCCCTCTACCAATCTCTTGAGGGTCTCCCCACCTACCACCACCAGCCCTCCAATCTCGTAGAGCAAACGGCGGATCTTACCAAGAGTGCTGGGCTTCACCTTGGCTAGGCTGAAGCGAATTGCCGCATCTCCTCCCTCCCCAAGTACTCGGGCGACCTCCTCTATACTGAAATTGTCAGCCTCCAGAACGGGTATCTCCTTTGAGAGGGCTTTGAGCTGCCTGACTGCTACCTCATTCTCCGATCCGGATACGAATAGGATAGGACCGTTTGCTCTAGGGACCTCTCCCTTTTCCGCTCCTATCCACTGGGCCAGTTCCAGAGCTAGCCCTGCGCTACCTCCCATCACTCGATAGTCGGAAATCTCACGGAAGAGGAGGGACAGCGCCCTTCTGTCGGGGACCTCCTTGGCGATCAGAATACCCGAATCATCCTCTCCCCAGTAACCCACCGTCAGATCGGGAGATGTGGCCCTCACTATCTCCTCTATCAAAGAGGAGACGATGGGTAGCTCTCTCACGTATTCCGTCTCCTCTAAGGGAACGCCTCGAACGTACAGTCGACCGTTTAGCACGATCCTTCCCTGCTCGGGGTAAGCCGGGGTGAAGGGCAAGGGGGATTCTATCATCGAAACTATGGGGCTCAGCTCGGCACCTATGTTCCCCCTCATGGTGGAATCCACCTTCTTGTACAGGTACCTCGGACTGGTTAATTCTAGAACGGCCTCTAAGATCTCTCTGATCCTCCTTTCAGCCTTCGCAGGGACGACAAGCCTAGTATCGGTGCTCAAGGATACGCATTTCCATTTGTATCCGGCGAATTCTCGGTTCAGGGCGACGAAGGAACCGCGCCCGAACTGAGATGCCGTGTCTAAAGCGCCGGTTAGGTCATCAGCTAGGATCAGTACATCCATCAGGGGCTATGAGGGGAGGATCCTCTAAAACAGTTGTCCGGTCAGGTAGTCAGCATGACTATGCTTATCTTGACGTCCTCAGGGATGGTGACACCCATTATGCTCCTTATGTATCTCTCGTCGGGGTTAGGGATGTCTATTATGCGCTTGTGGATTCTCAACTCGTACTTATCGTACCTGTTCGTCCCTTCACCCGAGGGATTCCTGAGAGCGGTAACCCTGAGCCTCTTGGTCGGCAGGGGTATCGGGCCCTTGACCCTGACCCCCATCTTCTCGGCCATTTCCTTGAACATCCTGCTCACTTGGTCCAAGCTCTTGGAATTGGTGCTGACCATCTCTATCCTCAGTACCTCGGGCATTTTACCACCACTCACCGGGACATCTCACTGCTAAATAAAAATGATGGAGGGTTTACTTCTTCTTCCTCTCCATCGGAACCACATCGAGCACTATGCCTGCGGCGATAGTCATGCCCATGTCCCTGACCGCGAACCTGCCGAGCGGCGGGAATTCGCTGTACTTCTCTATCACGAAGGGCTTCAGCGGCTGGAACTTCACTACAGCGGCCTCTCCCCTCCTTATGAAGCTCGGATTCTCCTCAATGACCTGACCGCTCCTCGGGTCGATCTTCTTCTCTATGGATACCATCTTGCAAGCCATGTGCCCGGTGTGAGCGTGTATAACAGGTGTGTAACCCGGAGCTATAGCGGTCGGGTGCTGTAGCACCACTATCTGGGCGGTGAACTCCTTGGCGACGGTGGGCGGGTTGTCGGGATGACCTATGACATCTCCCCTCTTGATCTCCTTCTTGTCAATGCCCTTGATGTTTATCCCGATGTTGTCGCCGGGCTCAGCCTTGTCGAGCTTCTCATGGTGCATCTCAATACTCTTGACCTCCGCGGTCTTGCCGAGGGGCTCTATGACTATGTTGTCGCCGGGCTTGATCACTCCGGTCTCCACCCTACCGACCACGACGGTACCGACTCCGGTTATGGAGAACACGTCCTGTATGGGTATCCTGAGGGGCTTGTCCACAGGCTTGGGCGGCGCGGAGAACGTGTCGAGCACCTCATAGAGAGTCGGACCGTTGTACCAAGGCATGTTCTCGCTCTTCCTGACCACGTTGTCTCCCTTCAGACCGCTCACGGGGATGAACTGTATTTTGTCGGGGTCATACCCGACCTTCCTGAGGAGCTCGGCCACCTGAGACTTGACCTCCTCGAACCTCTCCTTGCTGTAGTTCACGGTCGGATCGTCCATCTTGGATATGGCGACAGCGAGTTGGTTGACTCCCAGCGTCTTGATCAGGAAGACATGCTCTATGGTCTGGGCTTGGACGCCCTCTCCGGACTTGGCGGAGACCACGAGTATGGCAGCGTCGGCCTGGCTAGCCCCGGTGATCATGTTCTTGACGAAGTCCCTATGTCCAGGGGCGTCTATTATTGTGATCATCTTATGTGGTGTCTCGATCTTGGTATGGAAGAGGTCGATGGTCATACCCCTCTCTCGCTCCTCCTTGAGCCTGTCCACGAGCCAAGCGAACTGGGCGTCAGCTGCCTGCTCCTCTGGAGGAAGCTCCTCCACTAGCTGGAGATCGAAGAACATCCTCCCTATCAGCGTCGACTTTCCGTGGTCGACGTGTCCTACGAAGATCAAGTTCACGTGTTCCTTCTCGGCCATCTTATCACCCTATCACCTACGGGTATCTCTACCGGTCCATGACTGTGCGCATTTTTAAACCTAAACGTAACCCCCGAATCTGAGGGCCGAACATGAAACCGATCGAATCCACTCTGGATGGTTACAGGGAATTCACCGCTTGGATGGCGGTTATCCCGGCTCTCACGGTCTTTCTAGCGACCTTCCTATCCATGAGGATCACTTTGGTGAGTAGGGAACTGGGAGCCATGCTGAGCGTTCTGTTCATGGTGATAGCCCTCTTCCTCTTCATAATGTCTGACAGATATGTTAGGAGGATAGTATTCTCTGAGAACCTGAATGAGAGCGAGTTGGGGGCTCTGTACAGGAAAGCCGCTTACTACTCCGGCCTTATGATACCCTTAGTGGGCTTCATATCGGCCATACTCGTGGGTTACCCAGACGCGCCCTTCACGGCACTATCTTTCATGATAATAGCCCTCAGCGGCTTGGGATCCGCTTGGAAGAGGTTCTCCGACAAGATGACTGGAAAGCTGGTCCTCCCTAAGGGAGGATCAGACGAGTCCTTCAAGGAAAAGAAGAGGAAGAAGAAAGGGAAGGACTGACCGCTCACATAGCTACGACCTTCTCCACTTCTCTCAAGAACTCCTCAGCTTTGGAGCGGTCGTCCGATTCCACGAGGACCCTTATCTTGGGTTCTGTCTTGGAAGGACGTATCAGTCCCCAGACCTCTAGGTCGGAGAGTCGAACTCCATCGGTCAGATCGATCTCCATACCTCTTCTCTCACCGAGAGATATGAGATCTCTCTTAAGCGAATTCCAATCCCTCCTTTTCGGGAAGTTAGCTCTTATCGTGTGATACTTGGGGAGCTCGGAAATCAGCTCGCTTATGCTTCTTTTCTTGGAGGCCATTATCTCTAGAATGAGTGCCGCAGCGAGAGGACCGTCCCTCCCTATGTGGAAATCAGGCAGTATGACCCCTCCGCAGCTCCCCTCGCCGCCCACCGTAGCACCTACCTCCCTCATCTTATGAGCCACGTATGCCTCGCCCACGGGGGTTCTGTATATCTTAGCCCCTCTCTTCCTCGCAATGTCATCGAACATCTTGGAGGAGGCCACGTTCACCACGAGGGAGCCCCCGCCTCTCCTCTCCAAGATGTAGTCGACGACCAGCGCGAGGGTAATGTCCTCGGATAGTACCTCCCCATTCTCAGTTACAAGGGTAAGCCTGTCAGCGTCGGTGTCATGAGCGAAACCCACATCCGCTCCGGTCGATACAACGACCTTGGACAGGTCTTGTAGAGTATCGGGCCTGGGTTCCATCTCCCTGACGAATATCCCGGGAGACGAGTTCAGCGTGTTGACCTTACATCCAAGTGATTGGAGGAGGTAGGGCGTGACGTAAGCACCGGCACCTCCGTTGACATCCAGCACCACCTTGAAGCCCGCCTCCGAGATCACCTCGATGTTCACGAAGTTCAGTAGGTCCTCCAAGTATTCTCCAGTGACATCTACGACCTCCTCCATGCCTATATCGTTCCAAGGAACCGACCTGAATTCCTCCCTCTCGAACCTCTCCCTGAGCCTCTCCATGTCATCCGGATGGAGGAGGAGCCCCCCTCTACCTATCAGCTTCAAGGCGTTCCATTCAGGGGGATTGTGACTGGCCGATATGATGATACCGCCATCCGCATCGTACCTCTCGACGGCCCATTCTATTGTGGGAGTCGGGGCTATGCCTATGTTGAGCACATTGACCCCCGCCGAGAGCAGGCCTGACACGACCGCCTTGTCCAGTACGTACCCGCTGGGTCTTGTGTCCCGCCCAACGACCACCAAACTTCCCTTTCCTAGTTCCCTACCGAAGATGTTGGCTATCTTCTCGACTATAACCGAGTCGATGCCATCTCCGAATATCCCCCTTATGCCAAGGGGTGTGAATATCAGGGCCATTCGATCACCTCCCCCGCTTCCTCGCCTTCACTCCCTTTCCACTCAATCCTCTCCTGTGAAAAGGACATGTAGGCCTTGACAGAGGGCAGGATCACTGACAGCAGAATGATCACTCCGACGATGCTGGCTAGAGGCTCTAGCGGGCTCGACCTCATGATCACCACTAGGCTCGTCCCCATGATGTTGAGGACCCCTCCTATGGCGAATCCCGCCACGAAGGGGACTGCAGTCTCCCAGAAGAACTCCTGACCCCCATATCTCCTAGTCAAATATCTGAGCAGGCTGGATATCATGTAGAGGATGGCGTATTGGGGTATCAAGAGGCCGAACAGCACTCCAACGGCGCTTATGCCCAGCCATGGTACGCCTCCCCTCAGCAGGAAGACGATAGCTCCTATTGCGAGACCCTCCAAGAAGTACTCCGGCTTCCATCCAGCTAAATCGCCCATCACGGAGAGGAGACCCACATTCGGGTAGATGGGGGAGGCCATATCTAATGGCTTCTTCGCCGCTCCCCAGGCGTGGAACGATACCAGTAGAAGGACTCCTCCCACCACGGCTCCAAACAGGAGTCCCATGAGCTGAGCCCTGAACATCTCCCTGGCCCTCATACCTATGGATTTAGCGTATTTGAAGCTCTCCACCGAGGCAGTGGGTTGAGCTGACACAGTGTCGGTCATCATGGCTGAAGACGCGCCCGAGAAGAACGCATCGGAGGAGGCGCGCTGGAACATGCCTGAAGCGAAGAACGCGTTGTCCACGATGCCCCTGATTCCCAAATCCACTGGGATTATCCAGTTACCCATTCCTATCGTCCACACGTAGCCGTGCCAGTACATGAGGTGCAGGATGACGAGCGCAAGGGCTATGAGCGGGCTGACCCCCAGAAGCATTATCATAAGGGTGCTGGCGGCGAAGGTGAGCAACCATCCAATCACGAGCCACTTTCTCTTTAGGGGCTCGTCCTCCCAGGCCCTCCAGCTATCCCTTATATATCTGTACCCGAGTATGAGGGGGATGAGTCCCACAGCCAGATAGAGGCCCGTTGATATGTGATACCACGGAAGAGGCCCATTCACTGCGGCATTTGATGAGTAAAAAGCGAAATCATGCCCCGGCTCGTACGGCAAGAGGCCCATTCTCACGAGGACTGGTGGAACTAAGAGGAAGGCCACTATGGCCGTCGCCCACATGGACACCTGAATCTCCAAGGGTATGAGGAACGCCCAAGCCAGTAGATCCGGGGTTATCTGGGTCCCGGGGTCCATGCCAAAGGCTCCTCCTGGGAAGAACTGCTGAAGCCAAGGTGTCAGATCGATCCTCAGCTCGGCAGCCGGGAAGTCCTCCCATATCGCTTGGAGGAGGTGTCCCTTCTGGAAGAGGCTGATGCCGAATCCAGCCAGTACGCCGAGCCACAGCCACCTGAGACCCTCTCCTCTGTCCTTAACCAGTTGGGAGAACTTGGCGCTGACCGTGGCCACTGGAAAGATGAGTTTCTCCTTCTCCAAGTAAAATCTCCTGAAGGGTATGATGTTGAGGTAGGAGAATAGGGACAGGACCACAGCGAAAAGGACGGCATAGGTCAGGGGAAGTATCCAAGCAGACCAGTTGACCCCCCCGCCCAGCAGCAGGGCCCTCAGTGCTTCCTGATCCTTGGGAACTAGGAACTCGGGGAGTATTCCTCTCAGAGGGAAATCCTTTGCGAGCCCAGCTCTGGCCCAAGAGGGTAAGATGTACTGCCAACCGACGAAGAGTACTGTGATGACCTCTATAGACCCGAATATGACACCCATCTCCCCGATAGACAAAGGATTGCCTCTCACAGTGGAGAGGGCGTAGGCCACGGTGAGCACCACCAGAGCGGCCTCGCCGGTCCAGCTGTAGCCGGCCGCGCTCCTCATGACCGTCTGGGCGAAGAGCATGAACAGGCCGAAGGCCAGGGAGAGAGTTATAGACCTGAAGGTGAACGCACCTCCAGCTGGACTACATTCCTCCATTTCCTCCAAGAAATCCCCTCCTCTCACACCCTAGATGATCAGCCCGCCTTTAATACTTAGGTACTCATCGGTCATCGACCGGGAGAAATCCCTCTTAACTCCTTCCGACTCCCTCAGGGTATCCACGACCTCAGGCAGGGGGAGCAAGTATCCCAGCAGAGAGATCATCTCAGCCTCCCTCCCCACCACTTTCACGGAGCTGAGAAGGACGTTCACGGAGAAGATGGAGTGGGGAAAGGATACGGGCAGGAAGGCGCACAGATCTTGCAGGTATATATCTTCACCGGAGATACCAACCACCCTAGGGGATCTGAGGAGAGACTCTCTGACCTCCCCCAAGCTTAAATCTTCTCTCAGCTTCACGGCCAGACGGAATGCCCTGAAGTACGGGCAGCAAAACAGTTCATCACTTATTTCCTCAACGGAGATGTCCTGAAGGGGGAGACCCAAGGATAACCTCTCGAGCAGTACATCATATGGCCTCACGACCATGCCCGAGCTGCCGTAGGAGATCCTCACGGAGTATTCCCTCGAGCTGTACTCCAAGAAGGCATCGGTCCCCTCTATGAAATCATCTAGGAATCCAGATACCTTTATCCCCATCTCTTTGAAAAGCTCTAGGCTGGACTCGCTGCAGTAAACATCCAATCTCTTGGAAACCGGTCTGGAGAATGGAGTTATATCGTGATTGTAGGCGCCGATTATCTTAATGTCCGGCTGCCTCTCTAGACAGTCGGCAATGGGGATGGTATAGGGATCGTGGCCCACTATCCCTACTCTAATCATCTCCTGCTACTCTCCCTGAGGGCGTCTACGGCCGGCAGGGGGAGGCCTGCTAGCCCGTAGAGCACGGCCCCGCCAGCCGTGTAAACCCTGCTACCCCTTATCCCAGCCATGTTGGCTGCAGTGCTGAGGTGTCCGCCGCAAAGTACGGACTCCTTTGCATACTTTTCCATGGCCTTAACTATTTCCAGAGTACCTCTCCGGGATTCTGGCCTCTCGAAGATACCCATTGGACCGTTAGCCACGGCCAAATCGGCTCCCTTTAATCTCTCCTTGTATATCTCTATCGTACCCGAGCCTATGTCTATTATCTTGCCTTCCTCCGGTACGGCGTAAACTGGCACATTTTCCAAGCTACCGTCACTCATCTTCACGACGAAATCCACGGGATAGAATACCCTACCCTCCCCCAGCCTCAGTATCTCTCTAGCGGCGGGCAGAAGGAGGTCCAAATCCCTTATCTTCCTGAGATCTCCATTGAGCTTGTGACCCACTGCATGGGCGATTATGATGCCGAGAAGCCCGCCAGTCAGGACCTCTGCCGCCTTCCCGTTCCTGATGGCGTGAACCATGACCTTCAACTTGTCACTAACCTTGGCACCTCCAAGTATGAATATCCTCCTCCCTTTGATCGCGTCGATCTCAGCCATCTCAGCTATCATCTTCTGCATGTTCCTCCCAGCCGCAGCTGGCATCAAATAAGGGAACGCGACCAGAGATGGTTGACTCCTATGCGCAGCCTGGAAGGCATCGTTGATGTATATATCGAAGAGAGGCGCCAGTCTCTGGACGAAGTGTGTCTTGATGAGATCCCGAGGGTCTCCCTCTATATTCTCCTCCGCCATAAACCTCAGGTTCTCCAGCAGGAGGACCTCACCTTGCCCTAGCTTCTTTATCTGCTCCCTTATCTCCTTGGATATGACGCCATCTACGTACCTGACCTCCAGACCCACCTCCTTACTGAGCTCCCGTGCGTGGGGTTCCGTGCTTATGAAATCGCTGCTTCCGGGTCTTCCTTGATGGGTGCCAATGACCACGGAGGACCCCCTCTCTATGAGCTCCTTGAGGGTCTTAGCTGCCTGCTTTATCTTCTCGTTGTTCATTATCTCCCCATTCTCCCCGATGGGGACATTCATATCAGCCCTTAGGAAGACCTTCTTGCCATCCAGAGAGAGATCATCAAGCGTCAAGACCTTCCTCGATCTCAAGGACGCCACCTCGCGGTTCTCCCTATTATGGAACCCGACCAGCGAAAAATTAAAAATTCATATAGTTTAGACTATGCGCGCGTCATATTCAGTTAAAAGTATTGATGGTCACTCGTTGAAGAACTCGTCCAAGGCTTCTCCGCAGGGACAAGATCTCTCGACTGGTATCTTCCCTACTGTCCTCCTGAGGATCTCTGAGAGATCGTTTATCCTCTTGGAAAACGTCTCTAGGACTTCCTCGTGTGTGAGTTTCACCCTGCCGCCTACGCCTGCCGCGTAGTTAGTTACTACTGAGATGCTAGCGTAGCACATGGCAAGCTCTCTAGCGAGCGCAGCCTCGGGACACCCGGTCATCCCAACTATGTCACCGCCCAAGATCCTCATGGCTCTTATCTCAGCTGGTGTCTCAAACCGGTTTCCCTCTGCGCACACGTAAACACCCTTATCCACAGTCTCCAAGCCCAGCTCCTGAGCCGCCTCCTTTAGAGCTCTCCTTATCTCCGGGCAATAGGTATGGGGTGTCATGGATACGTGTATCACCCCCCCAACTTCCTTTCCCCTGACCTTGAGAATTGTTTTTCCATCATAGAACGTTCCCTCCCTACATTTAGTTAAATCTATGAAATCATCGGGGATCACGAAGGTACCGGGAGCCAGCTCCGGGTCGATCGACCCCACAGCGTTAGTGGCCAAGATCCTCTCAACCTCTAACAGGTTCAGAGCGTATAGATTAGCCCTGTAATTAACTTTGAAGGGAGGGATCTCGTGCTTCTCACCGTGTCTGGGTATGAACGCTATCTCCTCTCCCCCGAACTCCCCTAGGAAGACCGTCACATCACCGAAGGGGGTGCCCAGTATTCTTCTAACAGGACTTTCCAGCAACCTGTAAATACCGCTGCCCCCTATTATCCCTACCCTCACCATACCAGGCCCTCTCCTAACCCCTTTGTTTTCTACAGGATGTGGTAATTTTTATAACTCATGGTCGTCCATGACTCATGCCTGTATTTGGCAAGTGTAAAGTCGCATAGCACAGGAGGTGATTGTTGATGGCCCTAGCGACCGTTGGAGGAAGACCCGTTCTGATACTGAAGGAGGGAACCACTAGGACCCGGGGTGAGGAGGCTAGGAGGATAAACATAATGGCCGCCCGCGCCATAGCGGACGCCGTGAAGACCACTCTCGGACCTAAGGGAATGGATAAGATGATAGTCGACTCCTTGGGGGACATAACCATAAGCAACGATGGAGCCACCATCCTTCAGGAGATGGAGGTGGCCCATCCCGCCGCGAAGCTCATGGTCAATCTGGCCAAGGCTCAGGATAAGGAGGTAGGAGATGGCACCACCACCAGCGTTGTGCTGGCTGGGGAGCTCCTCACCGAGGCCGAGAACCTCCTCCAAAAGGACATACACCCGACCATCATAATAGATGGATATGAGAAGGCCCTCAAGTTCGTGGAGCAGGAGCTGGAGAAGCTGGCCATAGAGGTCAATCCCGACGATGAGGAGTGGCTGAAGAAGGTAGCCGAGACTGCGATGAGCAGCAAGCTCATAAGTGCTGAGAAGAAGAGGCTGGCAGAGATCGCCGTGAAGGCCGTCAAGGCCGTCGAGGAGAGGAAGGGAGACAAGAGGTACGTGGATATAGATAACGTGAAGATAGTCAAGAAGAAGGGAGGGAGCCTCTCAGACGCCGAGTTCATAAGGGGCGTCGTTCTCGACAAGGAGGTAGTCCACAGGGACATGCCCAAGAGGGTGAAGGACGCTAAGATAGCTATACTCAACCTCTCTCTAGAGATAAAGAAGCCCGAGATAGACTTGGAGATCCAGATATCCTCGCCCCAAGAGCTCAGGGAGTTCATAGAGCAGGAGACTAGGATACTCAAGGAGAAGGTGGAGAAGATAGCCGCCACCGGAGCGAACGTTGTGTTCTGCCAGAAGGGGATAGACGAGGTGGCTCAGCACTTCCTAGCGAAGCATGGCATAATGGCCGTGAGGAGGGTCAGCGAGAAGGACATGCAGAGGATAGAGAAGGCTACCGGTGGGAAGATAGTGAATAACTTGGACGACCTCACCGAGGCAGAGCTGGGTCGCGCCGGCTTAGTCGAGGAGAGGAAGATAGGAGACGACAGGATGATCTTCATACAGGAGTGCGAGAACCCCAAGGCCGTGACCATACTCCTCAGGGCGGGCGCTGACACCATACTGGATGAAGCTGAGAGGGGCCTGAAGGACGCCCTTTACGTGGTGAGGAATGTCGTGGAGGACGGCAAGGTGTTCTACGGAGGAGGCTCCATACAGGCCGAGCTGGCCCTCAGGCTGAGGGACTACGCCCACACCGAGAAGAGCAAGGAGCAGCTGGCCATGGAGGCCTTCGCCAACGCGCTGGAGAGCATACCTAGGATACTAGCCGAGAACTCTGGGATGGATGCTGTGGATGCCTTAGTGGAGATAAGAAACGCCCACAAGTCCGGGAACATATTCGTCGGGATAGATGCGGTGGACAGCAAGATAGCGGACATGAAGGAGCTGGGAGTGGTCGACACCTACAGAGGGGTCAAGAACGCCGTAGCCGCCGCCACCGAGACCGCTATACTGATAATCAAGACCGATGACATAATAGCTGCGAAGCCCTACGAGGAGAAGGGCAAGGGCAAGGGCGAGGAAGGAGAAGAGGAAGGAGGCAGTGAGTTTAAATCTGAGTTCGACTGAAAACGCGGGATGAAGCTAGTAGACCGGAAAAGCGGAAAGATCTTGGGCGTAAACGCCTTCGATCTTTTTTTAATCTTGATAATCGTCTCATTCGCTGGCTATTATGCCTACGAGAATCTGCTTCCCCCACCTCAAGAGGTCAACGCTTACTCTGGCCTCAATATCAGGAATGCGGCCCTAGAATTCACCAGACTCTCCACCATGGGGTACATAGTCGAGGCGAGGATAGATGGGGTGTGGACCGCTAATGGGACGGAGTTCCACGACGACGTTCTCATAACTTGGTCTTACGAGACGAGACTCTTCGGATGGTACAAAGGGAGGAGGATAACTATCGGGGGCCCTAACGCCTATGTGGAGGACATAGCTGCCTCGAAGATAACCTTCAAGACGACCGCCCCCTCAATCATCAGGATATACACCTACCCGATAAAGGCAGACAGCCTCAGCGAGATAGCGGACAAGTTGGAGGAAATAAGCGGAAAGGTAGCGGGGGAGTACGGCGTCAGGGATGTAAAAGCTAGGTCCTCGCTGGTCATTGACGTTCCCGGGCTCGAGCCGAGTGCGTATCTCTACACTCAGCTGAAGTGGAAGATCTACGAGAGGATCCCCTGGGGCTTCATCTACGTTTACTTGGGAGAATCCTTCATAACCATGAAGTTCGACTACACGCAGAAGGTGTCCCTCACATCCGATGATCTGAGGGAGATCGATTCTATACTCAGGGAGCTGGGAGTGAACTACACCAACGCCATGCTGGATGCTGCCTACGTATACATCGGTACGGAGGAACCTCTCACAGGGGTTTCGGTGTACGCCAACCTGTTAGATAACGCGCGACCCCTGTCGGATGCCATAGATGTGACTAGGCTGACGTTCATCCCCAAGCCATAGGGGGATCGCATTGCTAGTTTCCCTCCTACTGAGATCGTTCAGCACCTCCATCTTGGGGAGGATATGGCGGAGGCTCGGCATACCCGAACTGGCCAGAACCAGTCTAACTTACAAGCTCCTCGTCGCCTCATACGAAATCCTTTCGTCAGCAACTCAATCCTCTATCTTCCTGAGGGCCCTCGGGAGGACTTGCAACCTCATCAACTCAATCATCTCAGGGATAAGCATGCTAGCTCCACGTTGGAGGATAGATCTCCCAGTGGGAAGGTTGGTAGAGATACTGCTCTCCCCGTGGATGTTCCCTCTGGGTCTTCTCCTGTTCTTCTGGTTGTCGATGGTTCGGGTCTCGATCCCAACCATGATCCTAATTTATTTCACCGTACTCGTGATGGCCTCGGGGATCTTCCTAGCCTATAAGGAGGAAGGCCTTCGAGTTATCGATAACAGGGGGTTAGTTGTTCTCTTAGGTGCTGCTATGTTCCTACTGGGTTACATGGCTTTCATCATGCAGATATCTAGGGTGGGAGGCCTCCCTCTCTTGAACGATGAGCTCAGGAGGGGTTTGTCCCCTCTCCTCAACTACTTGGCTTGGACCACCGTTCCCGGTACTGCATTCCTCCTTTCCTCGTTGGATTTGAGGAAATGCGAGGCCTACTCATTGACCCTGATAGGGTTTATCCCCTCGTTTTTCTTGGCTTTCAGGACTGAGATGATAGCTTATATATTGACGGCCCTCGTCGTCCTTTATCACAGGAAGGTAGTCAGCTATAAGCAAGTTTTCTTGGGACTGATGGTGGCTGCCGCTTTTTTCCTTGGAGTGGGTGCGGTCAGATCGCTGACCACGGGCTTGGCCCAGAACCCACTTCTCTCAGTTCTCTACAGGCCGACCATCACGATAGCGGCCCTCGACACAATAGTCAGGCTCTACGCTCTAAGACCGGTTACCGGTGGGTGGGTGCATCTAGCGGCTCTATCCTCATTAGGACTAATCAGGGGTACGCGTTACGGCCCTAGAACCCTGATAAGCATCTATGTGGGAGGCAGGAGGACTGTGTCCACCACGGCGACCTTGATAGGTGGACCTCTCTTGGACTGGGGGGTATTAGGGGCGGTAGCAGCTTCCCTCATCTTCTCCTATCTACTGGCCCTAGCTTACAGGTTCTCCAAGAAAGCGGACTACCTGCTCGGCCCCTATTCGGTGCTGTTCGCCTACTTGGTCGTTGGGATAGAGACGGGGATACTGGATATCAACGTATACCTCTACCTCCTTATTGCCGTGGTGGTTCTTCTCACCTCCCTGAGGCCGGAGAAATGAGGTCGCTCAGAGAAGTGATATACTCCATCTCAGTGCACCCCACGATAGGCATACTCACGATCCTAGTGGCGATCCTCCTACTGGGCTCTTGGAGTTACGGGCCGGATTACGGGTGGGTGATGGTATCTGGGTTGGGCATTCTAGCCTTCCAGTTAGGTACACTCACTGCCTCCATGGTCAGCGGCAGAAAATTACACTGGATATCACTCATCATAAGTGAGGCCCTAGTGATCATCCTGTTGGGGGTCTCCTTCAGGGAGATAACCCCTCTCCACCACCTAATAGCCCTGCTATGGGTGA
Source organism: Thermoproteota archaeon (assembly GCA_030130125.1). Taxonomy (NCBI): domain Archaea; kingdom Thermoproteati; phylum Thermoproteota; species Thermoproteota archaeon. Next base: position 5,419 of record JARZZM010000004.1, on the reverse strand, counting down.
CTGCGATCAACTTGGCCGCCTATATCATTGCACACAGCAGGGGCGAGACACCCATCTTCCAACTACTGGTTTACGCCTCCGGAACCTTCTTCGTCGTGCACTCATTCCTCCAATACGGGGATTGGGAGGTCATTAGGGAGCTACCTCTCACTCCCGTAGAGGGAGCCTTCGGGATGTTTCTGATATTCATTTCCTACCCGAGCTTGTTGTGGAGGTTGATAGAAGGCGGACGCAGGCTCCTTCCCTTGGCCTTCCTGTCCCTGACCTCCGGCTTGATGGTGCTCCATGGATTCAGGGCGGATGTATCCTTGGTGATCCTGTCCACCTCCCTGCTTATGGTCAGGAGGAAGGATCCCAAGGGCTTCGCACTCATGGTTATCCTCCTAGGACTGTTCGTCGCCGTCGGGGAGGTGAGATCGTATGTTCATGTGCCAACCTATGAGAGGGTTGCTTTCAGGCTTGCAACTACCTACTATTACTCGAAGGAGTTGTGTAGCCACTTCCTGACACCGCTGCCTCCATATGGGCCCTTCTGGCTCTCATCCATACCCCTGCATCCATCGCAATCCTTAGGCAGGGGGATCCTCAGCAAGGCCTATGGGATCACGCCCACCATGTTCATCGGCCTCCTTGTGGCTCTGGGCCTAATAGGCATGATAGTCTTCTCCGTGCTGATAGGGTTCCTCTCGGGGTATAGCTACCGCCTATCAATGGGAGGAGGCAACGATCTATTCTCGTACAATATAATATGGCCTATACTCATCACGAGGGCTGAGATAGGCTTCAGCCAGCTGGATATAGCCCTCATAGCTGGCTCGGTGGTGTTCGCCTCCCTAGCCAATCTTATTAATGGAAGTGATCAAGCTAGCTAGGTGAAGTGGGAACATGCCGTATTACTACCACGGTCCAGTAATGCCCGGAGGTAGGAAGCCTACCGGTGGTAAGGTAAGGAAGAGTAGAGGAAAGAGGAGGAGGGAGGCCGGTAGACCGCCAGCGTTCACGGTAGTGGGAGCTAGGAAGCTCAAGCCCATCAGGATAATGGGCGGTGGAAGGAAGCTCAGGCTGGTATCCGATCACGAGGTCAACGTGGCGCTTGGCGATGGCACCACAAAGAAAGTGAAGATACTAGATGTGATGGAGAACCCGGCCAGCAAGGTGCTTACTAGGAGGAAGATAATAACGAAAGGAGCGCTGGTCAAGACCGAGCTGGGCTTGGTGAGGATAACATCTAGGCCTGGCCAGCATGGGATCCTGAACGGGGTTCTACTGAGGGAAGAGGTTGCCTCGTAAGGGCCCCAAGGTAATATACCCCTCCTATTTCGATTCTAGGTTGAGCAGGTCCAAGGGCAGGAGGGTACCTCGCCCCCTTGCTGTGAGGAAGCCTACCCTCCAAGATTTGGTGAGCGCTCTGAAACATCTCTCCTTGGAGTACGAGGTGGAGGAGAAGCACAGGCCCTCGAGATGGTACAGGTTCGAGGGGAGGGTGAAGGTGATCTACCAAGGAAGCAAGGAGGAACTCCTTAAGAAAGTGGCCGAAACAATCAGGAGGTATAGGAAGTGAGGGTACTGGGAGAGGTCGTGAGACTGACTAGATCTAGGAACTTCCTAGTGAAGATGAAGCCCCCGGTCAAGGAGGACCCTAAGGACAAGAGGGTCGTCTCCGAGGATCTGCTACTCGTTGGGGTGGTCAGCGATGTTATTGGGCCAGTTCACGAGCCGTACGCGCTGGTGAAGATCGTGTTACCCTTGGACAAGGCCAAGGAATTCGTGGGTAAGAGGCTGTACTTGGTGGAGCGCAGGGAGGAGAGCAGGCTCATAACCTACCCAAATACTTGAGGATCCTCTCTACGAGCTTCTCCGCAACTCTTTCAGCCATACCCCTCTCTATCCAGAAGACCTCCGATAGAGAGCATATCTCCTCAACGAATTTGATTTTGGAGATGGGAGCGGTGCCGAGAGCCGCCCTATCCGACCTCCACAGCTTCCTCACGACCTCCACGAACCTATCCGAGAACAGTTCCATCTTACCGATCTCATCAACCAAGACTAGGTCGCATTCCCTCATCGAGTTCTCCAAGGCAGGAATTGCCACCTTCTCAAAGAGATCTATCCTGACACCGTATTTGGAGATTTTAGGACCATCCCCGTAGTTGACAGAGGCGAACAGGGATTTCTCCCCCGTCAGTAGGTTCTCCACCTCAAATCCTATTCTCCTTCCTCCAGATCTGATCTCTGGAGTCCTTATTCCCCCTACTTTCACTCCTAGGTTCTCTAAATGCTCCTTTACCATCATAACGGCCGTAGATTTCCCAGATCCCGGTTTACCCCTTATAATATACTTACCCTCCCTCCCCATGATGGAACCCTCGCTCAGCATACCGCTCAAGCTATATAGGGAGGGAAGCGTGATCTTCTACTCCACCGATTTGGAACACTTAGAGAGAATGGGCCTGTCCTACACAAAGGCACCAGTGTTTTACAACCCGCGAATGAAACTGAACAGGGACGTCACCATCTCAATCGTCAGGTCTGTGAACATTGGGAGCGCTGCCGATCTCATGGCAGCATCGGGGGTCAGGGCCCTCAGACTGGCGGTTGAGGGGGGCGTCGATGAGGTACTGGCCAACGATTCTAACTGCTTGGCAGTCCATGTGATAAAGCTAAATGCGAGGCTCAATGGGGTAAGGATCAGGGCGACCTGCTCAGATGCAAGGCTGGAAGCCGAGAAGCTCGCGTGGGAGGGAAATAGACCCCATTATTTGGATCTAGACCCTTTCGGTTCCCCGGCTCCCTACATGGATTCCTTCTTGAGGGCCGTCAGGAGGGGTGGCCTGTTGGGAGTTACGGCTACTGACACCCCGCCCCTGTTTGGCATATACCCGGACAAGCTGTTCAGGTACTACGGTGTGTTGGGGAGGAAGCTTCCCTTTCACAAGGAGTTTGGGATACGCGCTTTGATTTCCTTCACCGTCAGAACAGCGGCCAGACTCGACCTCGTAGCCAGACCTCTGCTCTCCTACGGAAGGGAGCATTACGTCAGGGTGTTCTTCTCCATCGATAGGGGGCCCTCGGCCTCTAGCCGACAGCTCAGGGAATCTCTGGGCTGGGTGGAGACCTGCAACGGGGAGCATGTGATCCACAAAGGGGTCGATCTGCCCAATGCTGAATGCGGGGAGCTGCTAGGTCCCTTGTGGCTGGATGAGATCACGGATCCGCGATTCTTGGATGGGGTAACACCGATCAACGAGGAAGTTGAACGCCTTCTAAACGCTCTAAGAGAGGAGTCTGGAGGCCCTCCCTTCTACTACATGCTCGACGACATCTGCTCACGCTTACGCGTTAAAATGCCCAAAGTGAGCGATATCGTCGCTACCTTGAGGGAAAGAGGATATTTCGCTGCTAGGACGCATTTGGAACCTCTTGGGGTGAAGACGACAGCGAGCAGGGCTGAGATAGATGAAATAGTTAAGGAGATCACAGCTTCCTGAAGACCATCATTGCATGCTTGGGGTCGTAGGGAGAGAGATCAACGGTCTCCAGCAACTTATATCTCCCAGTGGAGATGACCTCCTTCTCGACAAGCCTATAGACCTTCTTGGGCGGGAGGGTTACATCTATACTGCTGGCTTTGACGGCTATCATAGCCACACCACCCTTCCTTAGGAAGATATCCGCGTTCTTCACCAGTATGCTGGCCTGATCGGGCTGTGCTACATCCTCGTACACTACATCCACCTCGGAGACGATCCAAGAGTAGCTTTGAGGCCTTCTAGCACTTTCCATGATTGGTACGATGTTCCTCCTCACCTTAGCCACTCCTAGAAGATCTCTGATAACCCTATGAGCTATCTCCACACCGAATATGATCCCATCATCCTCAATCACGTCGCTCACATGCGAGGCGGTCGTTCCCGATGCAATGCCCAAGTACAGGACCTTGGTCCCCCTCCTGAACGGGAAGTTCTTCAGGCCCTTGTATATGGCCGCTGCTAGCTTTGACCTGTAGGGGTTCCATATCCTGTACTCCTCTCCCTTGATCTGCCTCACAATTTCATCGTAGACCCTGTGACCCGGGGCTATGCTCTTAGTGGCCAACTGCTTCTTACCATTTATTATCCAGAACAGGTTTCGGAACTTCTGGTCCTCCCTAACCCTCATTTCCTACCACCCCTGCCCAAGATCTCCCTCAGCTTCTCGTCTATCTCCCTCCTTAACTCGTCTCCCACGTATCTGCCATCTCCAAAGGCATCCACTCTAGCAGCTATGGCTATCTTGGTTGCCAGCAGTCTTGCGACCTTCCCCCTCAGCTTCTTAGGTGCGGTCCTCACCTCCTTGGCTTGGAAGAGTACGCCGTGCTTCGGGGGCTTGGCTCCCTTAACTAGGTGCATGAAGATGGCCTTGTGGGCACCCAATATCTGGATGGAACTGGCTGGTAGGCTTGCAAGCCTGTTCAGACCTCCAGCCACGGCTATGAGTCTAGCCCCTACAAGCGGATGAACGACCGCGGATAGGTTGGGAGCGGCGCGCTTCATGAGGTCCTCTATGAAGGCCTCCACCATCTTCCTAGATTCGTAAAGGGATGTCCAATTCTCAGCGACCTTCCTCAACATCTCAAGGTCGCTCTCCTCGAAATCGGCCCCTATCGAATTTCTCGCAGCCTCCATAACCTGTCTAGCCTTGGCATCGCTTAACCCAGCCTTCTTCAGTATTTCTAAGGTCATTTTTCTCCTGTCAGGCTGTAGGGAAACCACCTTCATGAACAGCGGATGGTCCTCCACCAAATCATTCAGCTCTGGGAAGTGAATTGAGTACCACTCTCTGATGGCCGGGGCTAGGACATTCAATGCCTTGTTAGCGTGATCGATGTAGTCTATGGCTTTTATGACCTGCTGATCCAGAGAGCTCAGCTGCTTCTTTATCCCGATCCTCGTAAGCTCTATTCCTATCTCATTAAGCATCCTGAAGTAATCCTTCTGTTTCACTACCCCCCATATCTGGGAGGCGTAGCGGTGAGGCGTCCTTCTCAGCCGGAGGAAGGCCTCCTCGGCTGGTGAGAGTATCGATTTGATGTCCGCTTTATTCAACAGGTCCTTCAGTATCTGATCGCCTACTACGAGCTCATCAGCTTTCAAACCGGCGAGCAGTTTCCTGAGAGGCTCTTCTAGCAAGCTCTCGTCAGTCAATATGCTGGCGATCTTCTCAGGATCCTTGGGAAATCCCCAAGACTTAAGGACCTTGCCCTTATGATCAAGCAGTAGGATTCCATAGGGTTGGAGGGCCAAGAATGCTCGCAAGTTATCTCCCTTCGAAGTAGGACCGGGGTCCTAAAAAATCTCTTATATCGGATGCTGTCCGGGCTTCCTTCCGAGTACGAACCTCTTGCGGTAAATGCTCTTTATCCTCACCCTAGGAACAGGAC